>JAQVLM010000341.1:0-1420 GCA_028704125.1 Opitutales bacterium | reverse complement strand
CTGCAAGATCCCAAACTTTCCCACAAGGGCCAACGGAGAGATGACAGAGCTGGCCGATTGTGCACGATTGGAAATCGTGTGTGCTCCAAAAGGGCACCGGGGGTTCGAATCCCCCTCTCTCCGCCATTGAAGATGTCGCCCCGATGAATCGTGGCTCGGTACGACGCGTTCCTCAGTTCCTTCGATCACTTGTATTATCCTGAGCAAAGCCGAAGGGCTCATGGCAAGCCAGTCACAAAACCCGGTGGAGAATATTGCTTTTCCGAGCGTCGTTCACGAGCCGCTACAGCGGCGAGAAGCCTGCAATGCCCTGAACGCTGGGTGAGTCAATCAACAATAGGCGTTTGACGGCCCGCTGTTGGGTGAAACGATCGTGTTTTGGATCTTCTGGAGTTCCCTTGAACAGAGAAACTTGTGGGTGTTTTCGGACGTATTCGGATGTGGGAGGATTGGCCCAACAAGCTGATCACTGTGGATTGGCCCACGAATTGATCATATTGATGCTCTGATCGAATCGTTCGTTGAGGAGATCGACGATCCTAACAACGTCTCCAAACTTGGCATTTTCTCTGGGAGAAATGAAAACGGTGAGTTCCGGTAAGGGTCCATCGGACATAACCGATTCTTTTGTCAATTCATCCAATTCTGACTGTACGATGGACAGAATCTCGAATTCCATTTTCGGCTTGTCGTGAATGAAGCATTTTCCGCTTTCTGAGACTATGATTTCGACGTATCTGTCGTCTCCTCTACCGCAGGTTTCGGGAACATTGTATTCGATTCCATACTGTTCGTCTTGATGGGTGATAATGATAAAAAAAGGGATCAACAGCAGGAGTATGCCGATGTAGGCGTAGCCCGATACATTCTTGGTTTGGAATGACGCTTCCGGACCGGAACTCATGACGCTGAAGTGTAGGGGATGGATGTATGGAAGGCAAGGGAAATGGCGAAGCTGTGACATCAGGATCATTGACACGCCGCATTCGGAGGATATAGCTGGCTGATGCCTTTTGAAGATCAGATCCCGGGTTCCAATAGCAACGAAAGCGGATGTCTGCGTGAGCGGAGCCGCCATTACATTCCGGCTTCAGACGCGGAGCTGAACCGGATGATGGAGAAAGTGGGGGTGTCCGGTTTGGCCGAATTGTATCGCCACATTCCGGAGACGCAGCGCTTTGTGGATGCCCCGGGGATTCCGGATGAACTGGACGAGGCAAGCACCCGCGCGGAAATGCAGCGCCTTGCGGATGCCAATCGCAAGGTTCTCTCGCTCCTGGGAGATGGTTTACCAGACTATTCGACGCATCCCGTGGTGGATGTCGTGTCCTCGAACCGCAAGCTTGCGACCGCCTACACTCCCTATCAACCCGAGCGGAGCCAGGGAACCTTGATCACGCAGTGGATCTACCAGTGCATG
>JAQVLM010000017.1 GCA_028704125.1 Opitutales bacterium | reverse complement strand
GGTCGCGGATCATTTTTCCATCCAAAACCAAGGCAATGGAAAGGGAACCGGCCTGCTACTGGAACCCGTTTGTCAGCAACGCGGCGAAGGGCTCCCGGGTTCATCCGGCGGAAAAGCTGGTAGAAGACACTGTAACCGGGCACCTGACGGAAAGCCTTCGGCCTTTCTTCAAGGGCAGGCCCAATTTGGTGCGCTGGAACTGGCTTAAGGTGGTGTCAAAGCGGGCAATCTCAGCAATCTCACGGCGCCCCGCCAGTAGTGCCATGGCCACGATATACAACACTGCCCCGATACTGAAATGGATGTTCTTGGATCGCGGTCCGGTGCTATCCTGAGCAGCTCATGCAACGAATCCTTCTGGGTGGCGCGCAGGTGTGTGCGTGCCTGCTCATCGAGTTCATGCAGTCACAATCTGCTTGGGGCGATCATTGGGCACATAGAAGTCGGCACGGTGGCGACTGTATCCGGCGCTGCTGCCCACAGCCTGCCAGTTACTGGCCTTGTAGCAGGTGCCAGCGTAGCTTTCCGGATCCGTTAAGGTCTCCGCCAGCACAGGAGCGTAACCAAAGCGCTCCACCCATTGGTCAGGGCTGGGTGGGGACCGCTGCAGGGGAGAAATCAACTCCGGGGGTCATGACCCAACGGGAAGCACCTTTGGTGACGCCCCGTTTTACCAACAGGGCTTGCATGCCATCCGGCAGCAATTCAAGTCCGGCTTCTCCATACACAGCCAGCGCAGTGGCCCATGCATCCACACGCATCGCAGAGCTCCCGAGAACCGTCACTGATGGAATCGCATTGACAGGCATTCCGCTGCGGGGATCCAGAATGTGGCTGTAACGCGCACCTCCGATTGTGACATACCGCGCATAGTCTCCACTGGTGCAAATGGCCATTCCTGCCGGCACCCGCAGGGTTCCCACCACTCCATCGCTATCGGGATCGCGCACATCGACCGACCACCCGCCATCCGGGGCAGAAGAACGCCCCGCTGTCTTAAGGTCTCCTCCGATGTCCACCAGCGCCCCTTTTGCCCCCAGACGCATCATGACATCCACGGCTTCGTCGATCGCAAAGCCTTTTGCAACGCCGCCCAAATCGAAACACAGACTTTGCTCGCCTTTGATCAGTCCATCCTCATCCCAGGAAGCGAGCTCCCATCGGGAAGCCGCCCGTGCAACCTCGATCGCGGATGCATCGGGAACGGATCCAATGCGCCCGGCCTCCTTCCAAAGGACAATCATTGGACGGCAGGTCACATCAAATGCGCCGCCGGACAAAGCATATACCGTCTGGCTCTCTTTCAAGATCGCGGAGAGTGTTGCCGAAACCGGAATCCGTTCAAAAGCGGCAGCCGCATTGAGTCTCGACAGCTCTGAACTATCAATCCAGTTGCTCGCGACAGCCTCCACAAAGCGGATCCTCGCCTCTGCCGCATCCAAAATATCATCAGCCCGTTCACGCATCCCTCCATCCACCACAACCCGCAGCAGACACTCCGTCCCCATGATGCCCTCCGGTCGCCTTTCAAAGGTCCAAGTCGGCTCATCCTGGTCCACTCGGATCCTCCACATCCCGACACCGACCAGCACCACAAGGCCGGCAACAAGGAACCATCCGATCGTCTTTCCGGCCATGGGCTCAACTCGTCCGGGTTATGCTCCGTTCAGAGCTGGATCTCCCGCATCCAGGGCTGGGAAAGATACCAATCAATGGTGCGCTTCAAGCCATCCCAAACATCGACCTTCGGGCTCCAGTCGAGTAAGCGTCGGGCTTTTTCAATCGAAGCCGAAGTGTCCATCATGTCCGCTTTGTGGAAGGGCTTGTGATCAATCCGGGCCTGCTTGCCAAGATGCCCTTCAATGCGCTGAATGAATGCATTGATCGTCACAGGCTCATTTCCACCACCCAGATTGATAACCTCATACCCGAGCGGCTTGAGTGCGAGAATAGTCCCCTCGGCAATGTCGTCAATGTAGGTAAAATCTCGGGACTGGGTCCCATCGCCAAACAGTGTGATCGGAGTCCCCTCATCCACCCAGCGGATAAAACGGATGGGGCTCATATCCGGCCGACCGGCTGGCCCGAAGACTGTGAAATATCGCAGGATGGAAACATCCAGACCATAGAGGTGGTGATAGGTATATGCGATCGCCTCCGCCGCTTTCTTGGACGCTGCATAAGGCGATATCGGCGTGTTCACCGGCAAGTCCTCGTGGAAGGGCATCTGCTGACCCGCATACAGGGACGATGTGGAGGCCTGAACCAGCTTTCCCACTCCGTTTTTGCGGGCAAGCTCAACCAGATTCAGAACCCCCTTCGTGTTGGTGTTGAGGTAGACAAAGGGGTTTTCCATGCTGTAGCGAACCCCCGCCCGGGCTGCCAGGTTGATAATCGCATCAAAGCCATCGGCGAACAGCGGCTCCAGAGCCGAATAGGATTCCACATCAATCGGATGGTAGGACAATCCTCCACTTTTGAAGGCGGATAGACCATCCACCGGTTTTTCTGATCCGGAAACACGGACCAACTCCTGCAAACGATGCTGCTTCAGGCGAACATCATAGTAATCGTTCATGTTATCGACCCCGACCACTTCATGCCCGCGCGCAAGAAGAAGGGATGCGGTTCGGGCTCCGATAAAGCCCGCGACACCTGTAAGCAGAATTCTCATGGATCGCGGAATATTGAAAAACTCCCCGGCAATCGGCAATACAATTGCATCCGTAATCGGGCAGGATTCGTCAAACTCGGGCCTGCCCGTCATCGGTGGTGAGGATGGGATTGACTCATTCCCGCTTTGGGCGCCTATCATGGACGACATCATGATCGATCTTTCCACTCATCACTTCAAAGCCTTCATCTTCGACTGCGATGGCACCATCGCCGACACGATGCCGCTGCACTACAAGTCATGGGTATGGGCCTTTGAACACAACGGGGCCATCTTCCCCTTCACCGAGCAGGCCTTCCTCTCGATGGCTGGCATCGGGCTTCGCGACACGGTCAGGATCCTCAACGCAAAACACGGGGACCGGCTCGACATCGAAACCGTGGTTTCGGACAAGGAACGCTACTATCAGGAGCACCTTCACTCCGTGGAGCCGGTCGAGGATACCATCGACATCCTGCGCGAATACCATGGAAGGCTTCCAATGGCCGTCGCTTCCGGCAGCTACCGCGATACCGTCATGATGACGCTCCGCATCCTGAATCTGGAGCACTATTTCCAAACCGTTGTCTGCCAGGATGATGTCTGTCGGGGCAAACCAGCTCCGGACATGTTTTTGCTCGCGGCATGCAGACTCGGACACCGGGCCTCGGACTGCCTGGTATTTGAAGATGGTGACCTTGGAATAGAGGCCGCTGTGCGCGCCGGCATGCCATGGATACGCGTCGTGAGCTCAATGAGTCCCGGAATTCGCATTCCGGAGCACACTAACTGACACCGGTCGCACGCCGGGTAGCGAAAACCCGATCCGGAGGAGAAAAATCAGGATTGAAGTGCCCCAGTTGTACATGCCTCGCATACATATTTCGAAAAAGGATTGAATCGCCGCTTCTTTACCGTTGAACATAGTCGCTCCCGGAAGACACAAAACTCTACGTCTATGGAAAACCAAACACCTCCGAGAAAACTCACCATTCAGGAACTCAACGAGTCCGTGCAGCGGTCATCGTTCTGGTTGCGACCGCTCAAGGAAGAACTGCACCGCAACATCATCGGACAGGAGCACCTCATCGAGAGCCTGATCATTTCCCTGCTGGCCAACGGCCATGTCCTGCTGGAGGGAGTGCCGGGTCTTGCAAAAACCCTCGCCCTTAAAACCCTTGCCAGCGCGGTTCTGGCGGACTTCAGGCGCATTCAGTTCACTCCGGACATGCTCCCGGCAGACATCATCGGCACCGAGATCTACAATCCGAAAGACGTCAATTTCATCACCAAAAAAGGCCCGATATTTTCCAATTTCGTATTGGCGGACGAAATCAACCGGGCTCCCGCCAAGGTTCAGAGTGCGCTTCTGGAAGGGATGCAGGAGCGGCAGGTCACCATTGGAGACCAGACCTTTCCCCTACCCGATGTGTTCCTCGTGATGGCCACGCAGAACCCGATCGAACAGGAAGGAACCTACCCTCTCCCCGAAGCACAGGTCGACCGCTTTATGCTCAAGGTGATCGTCAAGCATCCGACTCCGGCAGAAGAACGCCTCATCCTTGACCGCATGGGCACCTCCGAAGTCAACCTCACTGTGAATTCGATTGTGAGCGCGAAGGACATCTGGCGTTCCCGCAAAGTGGTGAACGCGGTATTCATGGACGACCGGGTCAAGGACTACATTGTTTCGATCATCCACGCCACCCGCGAACCTGCCCATTACGGATTGAAGCTCAAGGACTACATCCTCAACGGTGCGTCACCCCGCGGAACCATCTTCCTCACACTTGCCAGCAAAGCGAGTGCCTTCATCAACGGACGCGGATTTGTGACCCCCGAAGATATCAAGAATCAGGCGCTCGATGTGCTCCGCCACCGTATTTCTGTTTCCTATGAGGCGGAAGCGGAAGGTATCACATCCGAAGACATCATCACCCAGATCCTGAACACACTGCCTGTTCCCTGACTGACAGCCCGGCAAAGCTGCGTGATGCAATCATGAAACCGGCACACGACGAAACGGCGGAGAAAACCCGCGCGATTCTTCAGAAAGTTCGCCAGATCGAGATACGGACCAACCGTCTCGTGAACGATACGTTGGCGGGCGAGTACCACTCCGCCTTCAAAGGTCAAGGGATGAACTTTGACGAGGTTCGGGAATACCACACCGGAGACGAAGTCAGGAACATCGACTGGAACGTAACCGCCCGCATCGGCAAACCCTTTGTCAAGAAATTCGTCGAAGAACGCGAAACCACGATCCTGCTCATGATTGATGTGAGCGCATCCGGTTTTTATGGATCCGGTGAACAAACCAAACGCGACCTTGCCGCTGAGGTGGGCAGCATGTTTGCTTACTCGGCCATCCGCAACAAGGACAAAGTCGGGCTCGTGCTTTTCTCGGATCGTGTTGAACACTTCCTGCCACCGCAGAAAGGCAACAACCATGTCCTCCGGGTCATCCGCGACATCCTGTTCTTCGAGCCCAAGCACAAACGGACCAGCATCTCCGCTGCGCTCGACTACGCGAACCAGGTACTCCACCGCAAGGCGATCATCCTGCTGATCTCGGACTTCTGCCTCAACGATCCGAGCGATGCGGCAATGGGTCGCCTCATGACCAAACTGGACCTGACCCACCACAAGCATGACCTGGTGGTGTTTTCGATTGGCGATCCAATCGAGCGGTCCATGCTGCCTTCCGGGCTGCTCATGGTCGAGGACATCGAAACCGGCGAGCAAATCCTGCTGGATGCCCGCTCGCCCTCCACGCTCGAACGCTACCGCGAACTCGCTATCCGCGAAAACGAGCAACGGCGCAGTTTATTCCGCAAACGGGGGATAGACCTGATTGAACTCGAAACCGGACGTCCCTACATCAAGGACATCATCCGCTTTTTCAAAAACCGGGAAAGGCGACGCCGGAAGATCTGAGCCGGAGCGGCATCCATACCCTTCATCCCGTCCGTTTCCATAACGCATTTGAAATGAAGCCAATCCACACAGGCATCCGAAAAGGACCCATGCACTCCAGAGCCGATCTCCGGCACATGGCGTGCATGTTTGGGAACCTTCGTGTGGTTGCGGGACTCGCATGGCTCGCCATTCTGTCCCTTCAAAACACTGTGATCATGGCCACCCCCGGAATTCCGCTGGCCGCCAAACCAGTGATCGCCACGATTCAATTGCAGTCCCAGCCATCCGCCCAGCCGACCGGACAACCCCTGCTGCAGCCGCAATCGCTTCAGGAACAATTCCGCGAGGACATCTACGGCCAGGACGGACTGGAGGATCCGGTTTCGATCATCCCGCTTCCGCCGCGGTGGCCATGGATCGTCGCTGCTGCGGTCCCCATCGTGCTCCTGATTTTGTCTGTGATCCACCGCATCCTCAAGAAGCGTCGCAAACCCAAAGCCATTCACCGCACGCCACCGGATCAAACCGCGATTGAGGCCCTCCGCAGACTGAAGCCACTTGTGGAAAAAGCGGAAGGCCGGGCCTTTTCCTACCAAGCCTCCGAAATCATCCGCACCTACATCGAAGGGCGTTTCGCCATGCAGGCCCGCAACTGCACCACACGCGAATTCCTGGACGCGATGGTCAGGCAAAAGGATCCGCTGCTCGCGGGCCAAACGGATATTCTTTCGCGTTTCCTTTCGTTTTGCGACCTTGCCAAATACGCCAACCAGACCATGACACCCGACGAGCTCAACGAAATGTATGGAAGCGCCGAGGGTTTTATCGTGGCCACCCGCGCTCCGATTATAGCGGAATCCGCATCCGAAAACCCGAACGCGCCCACCTGAAACCATGCTGAGATTTGCCCACCCCGATTGGCTTTGGCTCCTCGCCCTGATTCCGGTTCTGGCGTGGCTGGGCGGTCGCGTGTCCCGATCCGGCGCCCTCCTCTTCCCGTCCACCCACCTCATCGCCGCTCTCGGAAAAAGGCCTCGACGGACAGCACTCGGATTCAACCCGCGCCTGCGCCACCTGACCCTCATGGTCCTGATTCTGGCACTGGCAAGACCCCAGACCGGCCATGAGTTTTCGGAAATTCAGGCAAGCGGCATCGACATTGTGCTGGTCATCGACGTGTCAACCTCGATGAATGCGATGGACTTCCAGATCGACGACAAACGGGTCCGCCGGATCGACGCCGTCAAGTTGGTGGTCGACCAGTTCATTGACGACCGGCCCAATGACCGGCTGGCATTGTTGATGTTCGCATCCAAGCCCTACATGATGAGCCCGCTCACGCTGGACCATGCATTTCTCACGGAAAGGCTCAGCCGCATCGAAACCGGAGTGATCGAGGATGGAACCGCCATCGGGACGGCTCTGGCCAGCGCGGTGAGAAGACTGCATGACCAGCCCTCCAAAAGCCGCATCGTGATCCTGCTGACAGATGGGGAAAACAACGCCGGAAAAATCAATCCGATCCAGGCAGCCGAAGTTGCGACCACACTCAAAATCAAAGTTTACACCATTGGCGCGGGATCACGGGGGCAAGCCCCCGTGCAGGTAACCGACGATTTTGGACGCACCCGCACCCTCATGATGAACGTCGATATTGACGAGGATGGCTTGACCCGCATCGCCAACCTGACGGGAGGCCGCTATTTCCGCGCCACCGACACGCAGGGATTGAAAGATATCTATGCGGAGATCGACCGTCTGGAAACCACCACCCGCAAAGTTCAGGGATTCACCCTTTCGCAAGAGTATTTCCCGCATCTTCTCGGCTTGGCCTTGTTGCTCCTGGTGGGTGAAGTCGCCGCATCCCAAACCCGTTGGTTGAAACTGCCATGAACGAATCAAAACTCATCTGGCACTCACCCTGGGCTCTCTGGCTGATTCCACTGGCAATCGCCGCTATCGTGTTCTGCTACATCATCGGAAACAGGAAGCGCTCCAGCATCCTGGGGAACCTGCTTCACCCCAACCTGATTCCCTTGTTCACGGCACAAGTCAGCCCCCTGCTCCGCAGGCTCAAGGGCACACTTATTTTGCTTTCCGCGGTCTTCATCGTATTGTCGCTCGCCCGGCCGCAATGGGGCTACTACTGGGAGGAACGCCCGCAAAAGACGGTGGATGTCCTGTTTGCAATCGACACCTCCAAGAGCATGCTGACCCCGGACATCAGCCCGAACCGGCTGGTCAGGGCCAAACTGGCCATCGAAGAGCTGGTGAATAATCTGGACGGGGTCCGGGTCGGGTTGGTTCCTTTTGCGGGAGATGCCCTGCTGTGGTGCCCGTTGACCTACGACCGGGAAGCTTTCCTCAGCACACTCAAAGGACTCGACACTTCCATCATTCCAACACCGGGAACCAATATTGCGTCGGCTCTGGACACCTCCCGAAAGGCCTTTGCCAGCGAAAAGGAATCCAGCCGCATTCTCGTGATTCTGTCGGATGGAGAAGACCTCGGCGGACAGACACCCTACATTCTCCCATCCATCATCAAGTCGGGATGGACCGTTCACACTGTTGGAATCGGAACCCCGCAAGGAGAATTGATTCCAGTCGAACGTCCGGATGGCTCCTCGTTTTTCGTAACGGATCCGTCTGGAAATGTGGTCAAATCCAAGCTCGACGAAGCCAGCCTGAGGGACATCGCGGTAAAAACCGGAGGCGCATACTATCCACTCGGGGCATTGGGTGAGGGCCTGAGATCGCTCTTTGATAATCACATCATCAATCAGGTAAAGGAACGGGATGAATCACGGCTCATGAAGATCCATGTCGACCGCTACTATTGGTTCGCATGCATTGCCGGGCTCCTGATGATTGCTGAAATTTTCCTCACCGACCGGCGCCGTGCTCCCGCCTCCGGAAAAGACATCCGGGCATCTTCCAGGTCCGCTCTGCGATCCATGGCTATCCTGGTGCTCCCCGTTCTTCTGACCGGATTCCCATCCGATCTCAATGCCTCAATTCCGAGGGATGCGCAGTCAGCTTTCGAAAAGAAAGAATACAAGTCCGCCTCCAAACTCTATGGAGAAGCATCCAAAGCCAATCCGGACCGGATCGACCACACCTACAACAAAGGGGTCGCAAGTTTGTTTGGCAACGATGTCGATGGCGCCATTGGGGCGTTCCGGAAAGCCATTGACTCGGGGGATGTTGAAGTCCAACGGTCCGCATACTACAACCTCGGCAATAGCCTGGTTCACAAAGGGTTCAACCTATTGGAAGAAAACCCGCAGAAGGCACTGGAAGAATGGGAAGGGGCCGTGTCCAATTTCGAAAGCGCACTCTCCCTTGATCCCGCCAATGAACCGGCGGCGCACAACCTTGATTTGGTCCGGCGATTGATCGAGAAACTCAGGGAGATCCTCAAACAACAGCAACAACAGCAGCAACAAAGCCAGGACGGGCAAGACCAACAGGATCAGCAACAGGAGGGAGAGGATGGGTCCGAAGGACAATCCGGGAAGGACCAACAGCCTCAGGACCAAGAGTCCGATTCGCCCGAGTCGAAGGAAAACGAAGACCAGCAAAAGGAACAGAAACAGGAATCCGGAGAAGATCAGCAGGATCAGGAATCCCAGGAGGAGAAAAACGAGCCATCCGACCAACAACAGCAACAGGAACAAAAACCGGAGCCAAACGAACAGGAACAGCCCAAACCCGACTCCGGTGAACAGAAAGACCTGAAGCAGGATGCTAAGGAGAACCCGCCGCCTCCCGAGCAAAAACCCAATCAGCCGGTGCCGGAGGCAACAGACGAAGAGAGCCTTCAGGAAGCGCTACTCCTGCTTGAATCCCTGAAAGGCGAGGATGGAGATTTTGCCGACTACCATTTCCGAACCCTCCCCCCGGAGGCAAACCTGAGTGATCAACGCGACTGGTAGTTGCCTTTACCGGAAAACCCTTCTTTCAATAAGCGCAAATGATGTCTCCCGTTCGATACTTTCTCTGCTGGATAGGCTTTCTGGCCTTAGGCTGCATTGCCCATGCACAGGATGTTGTCGTAGAAGCCTTCCTGGATGCGACCGAAATCAGCCTGGGCGAGTCGACCCGGATCAGTATCCGCATCAACAGCAACACAGAAGCCGACATCTCGATTCCTCACATTCCGGACGTTACCGTCCGCCATGCAGGAGTGAGCCGCAGCACAACCATCATCAACGGAGTCGTATCCACCCGCAACACCCATTCCTACCTGCTGACTCCTGAAAAACCCGGCACCCACACGATACCACCCTTCACCGTTTCGATCAAACGCAAGGAACACAAGACCCAGCCCCTCACACTGTCGGTCCTCCCCTCCTCCCAAAAGCGGGATCCGGAGCTCGAAGGCATTGCCTTTATCCAGATCGGAATGGAGAAAAGCACCCTCTATGTCGGTGAAAAAACCAGGGTCCAGCTCAACCTTTTCACCCTCATGACCGCAAGGATCGAACAGATACGGTCCATCCCGGAGATCTCAAACGATGCGGTCATGCTCAACCCGTTGGGAAACTCTCCTCAACAAGCCACCACCGATATAGAAGGGAAGCGCTATCAGGTGTTCTCATGGGAGACCACCTTGACAGCCCTCAAGCGGGGACTAACCACCCTCGAAGCCAGCGCCGAAATCGATGTACTCACCCCCACTCAGCGCAGATCCCAGGGTTTTCCGCAAAGCCTCTTCGACGATGACTTCTTCGGCACGACCTACACCAGAACTCCGCTTCGGGTCTTCTCCAATACAATCGAGCTCGACATCCGCCCGATTCCGCCGGCACCCGAAGGAAAAGTGTTTTCCGGAGCGATCGGCAAATTCGGCTTCACCGTGGAAGCAAGTCCAACCGAACTCACTGCTGGTGATCCGATTACGCTGACCTTGAAAGTCACCGGTACGGGAAACTTCGACCGGGTATTCCACGATGGCCTCACAGCATCGGACGGATGGAAGATCTATTCACCTCAGAGCACCTTCACGCCATCGGAAAAAATGCCGCTGTCCGGCGAGAAAGTGTTCCGCCAGGCGATCATCCCGACGGATCCCCGGATTCCCACGATCCCCTCACTCTCCTTCACCTATTTCGATCCCGACAAGCAGGACTTCGTGACGGTCGAAAACAAGCCGATTCCGATTCAGGTGAAAGCGGCTCCAGGGCAGGTGATTGAAAGCCCCACCGAAAACCCGGCATCCGATCCCGAGTCAGGCAACAACCCACCAGATCCCTCCACCCGATTGGTCGATTTGGCCGTTTCGCTGGACCGGGCGTATTCGTCCTACAAACCCGTTACCTATTCGGTCTGGTTTTGGGTGCTGATGCTGATCCCCATTCTCGTCGTTCCGCTTGCCACCTATGTCCCTCCCGCGATCATCGGGAAGCTGCGTGGCCCCGACAACCGCAAGAAGAAGACGATGCTCCACCTCGAGAAAGAGATGGAAAAAGCACTTCAGAGCAAAAACAAAACCGCATACCTCGAAGCGGCATCCGCATACAGCTGCCAGATTCTGGCCGAAAAATGGAAGGTCTCCCCACTTTCCATCACCACTGCGGACATCAAGTTCAGGTGTGGAAACCGGTATCCCGGCATCCTCACACTCTTTACCAATCGCGAGGTTCTCCACTACGCCGGGATGCCAGAACGGGATCTCGACATGAACGCATTGCATCAGGGACTTCAGTCCGAATGGCAAACCCTCCAATCCATCTGACGTCATGCTCCGTATTCTGTCCATTCTGCTGCTAGCGGCTCTCGCATCAACAACCACCCTTGATGCCTCCGCGAAAAACGACGAACTGCGAGGTGCGCTGGAATCCGCGAACCGGGCCTACTCCGAAGGTCAATACGACCGGGCGCTGGCCATCTACAACCGGATCATGAATGAACGGGGACCCTCACCCAATCTTCTCAAAAACACAGGGAATACCTACTTCCGCATGGGCGATTACCCACGGGCCCTTCTGCACTACAAACGCGCCCAATTGCTGCGACCGAACCATCCGGACATCATCAACAACATCCGGGTTACCCGCGAAATGCTCGGGCTCGAGGCTCCACCCGCCCATCCGACAAAGCTCATCACGAGTTTTTTGAACGCCAGCGAATGGGCTTGGTTTGCCTGGATTTGTGTGACGATCGCCTTCCTTATCTGCTTCCCCGTGCGGGTTCTTGGAAAAAACCGGCCAATACTAGCGAATCTTTTAAGGACCCCCGCCATGCGTGCGATTCCGATCCTGTGCGTGATGCTTGCCATCGGTGCGTTCGGGGCGTCCTACATGGAAACGCTTAGCCTCAGCCACGCAATCGTGCTTCGTCAGGACGCCAGCATAAAGGTATCCCCTTTCCCAAACGCACAGGACCGGGCCCAAATCAAGGCTGGCGAACGCATTCATTTGGGCGCCTCACACGGCAACTACCACTCCATTCGTTTGTCAGACGGTACCACCGGCTGGATTGCCGCATCCGACTTTGAGTCGATCATGCCCTCCTCCTGAATGAACAGGAAACCCGTTGATTTCAAATTTCGAATCGAATAACGGACGCTTCGCCCACCGCCGATTTGAAATGTCCAGTGAATATCGAATCTTGACGTACGGCTCCGCGAAGCCGTATTTTCAGTGCATGACCACTCGCTATACGCATTCGATCGCATCCCTTATGCTCCCTCTGTGAGGGAGATACGTCCGGACTCAGACAGACTGCGCGATCCTATGCCAGAGTATCGGGGGAACAAGGTTCCCATGCTTCAACACAGTCTGTGATTCCAAGAAGCTCACTGGCGATCCAATTCAAATTTTCAGTTAGGAAAACCTCTCATGTTTCCATTCAACATCGAAAAGAAATACCGGCCCTATCCGCGGATTCATCTGCCGGACCGCAGATGGCCAAATCAGGCAATCAGCTCGGCCCCGATCTGGTGCAGCGTCGACCTGCGCGATGGCAACCAGGCCTTGGCCAACCCGATGACCATTGACCAGAAGCTCGAAATGTTCGACCTGTTGGTCGGCATGGGTTTCAAGGAAATCGAAGTCGGGTTCCCCTCCTCTTCCGACACCGAATTCGCCTTCACCCGGATGCTCATTGAGGAAAAACGAATTCCCAACGACGTGGCTATTCAGGTATTGTGCCAATCGCGCGAACACCTCATCAAACGCAACTTCGAAAGCCTGCGCGGAGCCGGGAAAGTTATTTTCCACCTCTACAATTCCACCTCGCCACTCCAGCGCCGCGTCACCTTTGGGATGAACAAGGAGCAGATCAAGCAAATCGCGATTGAGGGAACCCGCATGATCAAGGCCCTGCGTCCAACCCTTCCCGACAGCGAGTTTGTCCTGCAGTATTCTCCCGAAAGCTTTTCCGACACCGAGGTCGAGTATGCGCTCGAAGTTTGTGAGGCGGTAATGCTGGAGTGGGAACCGGGTCCGAATGAGAAAATCATCCTGAACCTGCCCGCCACTGTGGAGGTCTCCACCCCAAATGTCTACGCGGATCAGATCGAATGGTTCTGCCGGCACCTCAAGCACCGCGATCACGCGATTATCAGCCTGCACACCCACAACGACCGCGGCACTGGTGTTGCGGCAACCGAATTGGGACTACTGGCAGGCGCCGACCGAGTCGAAGGTACCCTCTTTGGAAACGGTGAACGCACCGGCAATCTCGATATCGTCACCGTCGCCCTCAACATGATGG
Source organism: Opitutales bacterium (assembly GCA_028704125.1). Classification (GTDB taxonomy): domain Bacteria; phylum Verrucomicrobiota; class Verrucomicrobiia; order Opitutales; family JAFGAQ01; genus JAFGAQ01. The sequence goes on along the minus strand of JAQVLM010000017.1, from coordinate 3,477 downwards.
CACACGGGATCGACCCCCAGCTCGACTTGCACGACATCCCGCGCCTGCGCGAGATCTGCGAACGCAACACCGAAATGCCAGTCCCCCCAAGGCATCCCTACGCCGGCGATTTGGTCTTCACCTCGTTCTCCGGATCCCATCAGGACGCCATCAAAAAAGGCATGGACCTGCGCAAGGGTCAGGCGGATCCCGATGCCCATTGGGCAGTCCCTTACCTCATGATCGATCCGAATGACATCGGACGCACCTACAAGGCCATCATCCGGATCAACAGTCAAAGCGGCAAAGGCGGCGTCGCCTATATCCTGCAGCACGATCACGGTTTTGATCTGCCCAAGCCCATGCATCCGGAGGTTGGGAAACACGTCAACGACGAAGCCGACAGGCACCAAAGGGAGCTCACCTCCGACGAGATTCTCGATGCCTTCACCTCGGCCTTCGTGGATGTCACCTCCCCGCTCGAGCTCATCGAATACGATGTGCACCGCGTATCAGCTCAGCCCGCGCTGTTCCGGGTAACCGGTTCGCTCCGTTTAAACGGCAAGGAAAGCCTCTTCTCCGGTGAGGGCAATGGTCCGATCAACGGATTCGTCAATGCGTTGGAGCGCCTTGGCTACAAATCCTTCAACCTGACGGATTACCGTCAGCATGCCATCGGCGGAGGCTCTGCCACCCGTTCAGCGGCCTACATCCAGATTCAGGACAAGCTCGGACGCCGCTTCTACGGATGCGGTATCGACACCAATATCGAACTCGCCAGCCTCAAGGCCCTGGTTTCCGCATATAATCGATCGGTCAACGCACCCGCGCCCGATGGGAAATAAGCAAAAATCCAGAATCGATACTTCGGGAGATGCGGATCCGTTTGGGTACAACCCATTCGGATCCCTGCCCGTTTCAGGGCTTTCAGCGCCCTCTTCCAATCCATCAGCCGGCACAGCCTTCACTCCCGAACCACCGGATATTCCCTCCCACAAGGACCGGGTCCTGCGTGTCCGCCGTGAGAAAAAAGGACGCGCTGGCAAAACCGTCACCATCGTGTATGGCACGGATGAGCTGCCGTCGATAAAGGCTGCGGAAATCCTCGCAAAACTGAAAAAGGCCCTCGCCTGCGGAGGTGCCGTCGAAGACGGGTGCCTCATCCTTCAAGGAGATCAACCCGAAAGGGTCTGTGCGCTCCTCAACGAGCAAGGTTTTCGCTCCATCCGCTCTGGCGGATAATTGACAATTATGGAGCAAATCCCATCTCTACTGCATTCAGAAAAACGAAACGATTGCTCGATGATAAACGCCCTTCGTCCACAAAGCTTACGACAAAGAGATCGATTACAGAATGCTCCCTCTTCTATGCGATGATCAACGACCCGCAATGCCCCGTTCTGACTGCAACTGCTTTGAAGATTGTTCTCACCCCAAAACCTACAAGGCCTTTGGCTGCAAGAGGGCCGGAAGATAGGGTAATGGATTGCTCAAGACTTCTAGAAAGGCAGCGCCTTCGAGCACCTGAACCCGGGCTTTGAGCGATTCGGGAGTGTCATCGTCCAATACCGGACAGCGTTTCTGCATAACGATTGGACCGCCGTCCACCGTCTCGTTCACCAGATGAATCGTACATCCACTCTCCCGGTCGCCACTCGAGAGGACCGATGCATGGACCTCCAAATCCATCAAACCGCCATGCCGCGGCAATAGAGAGGGATGAACATTCAGGATGCGTCCTTCCCATTGCTTCACAAATTCACTGCTCAGGATCCGCATGTATCCGAGCAACAACACCAAGTCCACCCTCCGGGACGTCAACAGTTTGCTCACTTCGGCATCATACGACACCCTGTCGCGCCCTTTCACGGGAATCGCAAGGGATTCAATTCCGGCGCCCCGTCCTTTTTCCAGAATCCCCGCTTGACTTCGATTCGAGACGACCAAGGCAAAATCCACCCCTAACCGGGAGGTTTTCCATGCATCCAGCAGTGGAACAAAACTAGACCCACGGGTGGATCCAAGGACAGCGGTTCTCACAAGTCGTTTGTCGGAAGACATGATGCTCGGTTGCGGGTTCAATCTGGATCGGCCGGATCCTCTTCTTCCAAGTCGAAGTCCGGCAAACCCTCCACCTGGTCAATGTAATCCTGCAGAATGAGGCAAGAAGCCTGAGAATCAAGCTTTCCGCTCCGCCGTTCGTCCCTCATTTTTTTCAGCGACCAATGCATACCTGCATGACGCGAACTAAGACGTTCATCCACTTTGTGAACTCTCATAGTAGGAAAACGAGCCCCAATCTCAGCCACAAACGCATCCACTTTCGCCGTCATCGCACCACTTGTGCCATCCATATTGTAGGGATACCCCACAATCAACTCATCAACCCTACGCTCCCGGATCAGAAGCCCCAGAGCCTCCCAACGCGCACTTAACTGCGAAGCAACTAGCGCCGGCAAAGGGGTCGCGACACCGATCTCGTCGGAGTAGCTTATCCCCCAACGCTTTTCACCATAATCTATTCCGAGCCTTCTCAATCCGCCTCCTGATCGCTTGTTGCCATGCTTTGTCTACTTGATCATCAAAGGAAACGACGGGTCTCTTTCCGATCCCGGAGCTCATTCAAGACCCGCTTGATTTCCTGTGCCTTGCTTCTGGGGCAGACCAAAGTGGCATCCGCAGTGTGAACCACAATCAGATCCTCAACTCCCAACAAGGCAGTCACCCGATCACCGTCATTGTACACAATATTGTTATGGCTATCCAACGCGATCGCCAGACCGCGCGAAATATTGCCAGAAGGATCCTTATCAAAATGACGTTCAATGGCTGGCCACTCACCCACATCGTCCCAATCGAACTCGGAGGGAATCACTACCGCATTGGATGCCTTTTCCATAATGGCATAATCGATCGAAATTCTATCCAAGGCAGAATATTCGGCAGAAAGCACTTCCTCAAGGCCCTTGCCATCGCGCAATAACTTCCGAATCCGCTCCAATCCATTCGCAAGCGAAGGATGGTGGAGGGACATCGCCGCATGGATGCTATGGACCGACCAAACAAACATGCCGGCATTCCACAGAAAACGCCCCGTCCCAATATAGGCCTTTGCCGTCTCAAGATCCGGTTTCTCCACAAAGCGCTCAATCTTGTTGCCAAGAGCCGCACCACTGGAAGCCCGCAACGGATCGCCTTTTTCAATGTAGCCATAACCGGTCGCAGGATGGGTCGCCTCAATCCCAATCGTTACCAGGTGGTTACCCATCGCCGCCAATTCGAAAGCCTTGGTCAAAACCCGCCGGAAGCCATACGCATCACGCACCACATGATCCGATGGAAGGATCGCAAATACACCTTCACGATTGCGCTGTTCCACCAACAAAGCCGCCAGACCGACAGCCGCGGCCGTATCCCGTCCAACCGGTTCGGCAACGATGTTCTCCGTCGGCAACTCTGGACACATCTCCCGTATAGCCGCCACCTGATCGACGTTGG
>JAQVLM010000340.1 GCA_028704125.1 Opitutales bacterium | reverse complement strand
TCCGAAGATGTTCTTTTTCTTCGCGGCTGCCCAAGCATCGGCGTATTCGCCCATGTCGGACGACGGGGTGATCGGGTAAATTGCAGCGACTTCGCTGAATGCGTAAGCAATATTCGATGCAGCGGTGTTGCCGTCGATATTGACCATCTTTTTGTTAGCCATGGATGATAATCAAGTTGAGTTAGCTTCTGCGATTCCGGATCGATCCGTTATGAGGCCACCTCCTGACCTCGGACGCTCCGCAATCATTGGCAGTTAAATTCCATCCGCTGGGGAAGTCTACTATTAATTTGTTTTATAGTCCGATTTGAACCATAAGTGGCGTTGGGGCCGCCTCCGTGCTGGCTCCGGATATGCCCGGAAGGCGGATGTTGAATATGGATCCTGTGCTGTTGGGGTGCCTGCCTGTTTGTCGATCGGGCTCGATGATGATCGGACAGCGGCCCGCTACAGAACATCTCCGGTGTACCGTAGAGAGCTTTGGTTCGAAAGTCGGAATTTTTCTTTGAAGATGAGCTCCACTTGGATGGAGAAATACTATTATTGTCATGTGCCATGAAGATCCAGAATCCCATCCTTTCCGGCTTCAACCCTGACCCGAGTGTATGCAGGGTTGGCAAAGACTATTACATTGCCTGCTCGACATTTGAATGGTTCCCCGGTGTGCAGATTCACCACTCCCGCGACCTTGCGAACTGGGAGTTGATCGGGCGTCCACTGGATCGGATATCGCAATTGAACATGCTCGGTAATCCGGATTCGGCCGGCATCTGGGCTCCCGATTTGAGCTATGCTGACGGGATATTCTGGCTGCTATACACGGATACCAAGATGTGGTATCCGGGCCCATACAAAATTACTCCCAATTATCTGGTGACGGCTAATGACATCAGCGGACCGTGGTCGGATCCGGTCTTCTTGAACTCGAGCGGTTTCGACCCATCCCTGTTTCATTCGGAAGATGGTCGCAAGTGGCTGGTAAACATGCGATGGGATCATCGCAAAGGAAAGCATCCATTCAGGGATATCGTCCTTCAGGAGTATTCGGTTGCGGAGGGGAAGCTGATAGGAGATGCGGTTCCGGTTTTCACGGGATCGAGTATCGCGAAGACGGAAGGCCCTCACCTCTACAAGCGCAATGGCTGGTACTACTTGCTGACTGCCGAAGGGGGCACATCGTATGAGCATGCGGCGACGATTGCCCGATCACGGAATCTTGAGGGTCCTTACGACATCCATCCTGCCAATCCGCTGATCACATCGGATGGCGATGATGCTCTGTCGCTGCAGAAGGCTGGGCATGCGTCCCTGGTGGATACCCCCGAAGGTGAATGGTTCACGGTTCATCTATGCGGAAGGCCGTTGTCGAACAAGCGGTGCATCCTCGGACGTGAGACTGCGATACAGAAGATTGAATGGAAAACGGACGATTGGCCCTATCTGGCTCAAGGAGGGAATTTTCCGTCGGACACTTGTCCGTTGCCAAGTGGGGTAATCCCGGGTCCCAGACTTTCAGGCTCGCGAAGGGTTGACTTCGCGCCGGGTGCGATGGATCTGCATTTTCAATCGTTAAGACGTCCGATAGATGCCTCCTGGGTAAGCACGGATGTCCGGCCGGGATGGTTGCGGCTTTATGGGCAGGAGCCGACGGTAAGTCCGTTCCGGCAGAGTTTGTTGGCGCGGCGGGTTCAGGCCTTTCACACGGTCACCACCATCTGTATGGAGTTTCAACCGCAGCACTATCAGCATATGGCCGGGTTGATCGCCTACTATGACCGTCTTTTGCACTATTATCTGCGTGTGACTTACGATGAGGCGGATGGCGGGCGCACGCTTGGCATCATCAAAGCCGACCTCGATATTCACGAGGATATGCCGGAGTATGAGACCAAAATCCCGGGAGAGGGATCTGTGTTTCTTCAGGTCGATATCAACCGTGAGAGCCTCCGTTTTAGGTATTCTTTGGATGGTGCGACGTGGGTTGATATCGGTCCCGTTTTGGATGCTTCGATTCTCTCGGACGACTACGGCACGCTGGGTTTCACGGGCGCTTTTGTCGGAATGGCATGTCAGGATATTTCCGGGATGAACCATCCGGCAGACTTCCGCTTTTTCGACTATCAGGAGAAGGATTGACAGGTCCCCTTTTCTGATACGTGCTTTTGCCCACTATGGGACAGAGCGCGCAGTTTGATCAGGTTTCGGTGTTGGCCAAGGCCAATGTCTATTTCGATGGCAAGGTGGTCAGCCACACCGTGATTTTTGCCGATGGGAGCAAGAAGACCCTTGGTTTGATCTATCCGGGATCCTATCATTTCGGAACCCAGAAGGCGGAGCGCATGGAGTTGGTGGCCGGTTCGGCTTCCATTCTTCTTGACGGGACGGATGCGCCTCAGGGCTACGACGAGGGGACCAGCTTCGATGTTCCGGCGAATTCGGGATTCACGATTACGGTTGCAGATGGAATCTGCGAGTATATCTGCTCCTACATCGAATCCTGAGTCCGACCCTGTCTGTTGGCGGGTCGGAGGGTGTTATCTCTATCCTGAATCCAATCGGATGTTGTTTTTCACACTCGCCGGGTCCGGGATTACGGCATTGGCGGATTCCACGCCCAGGCGAATCGATTGCCGAATCCGTTGTGCTGGTGGTTCCACTCTTTCGTTGAGCAGAGGATCCTGCAGCTATTCCCTGTGAGGCGTTGGATCATCCGACGGGTCTGGCAGTAGTTTCCGGCGTTTGTTGCGCACCGCTTCCCGCAGCAGATACTCCATCTGGCCGTTTAGACTGCGGAGATCATCCGCAGCCCAATGTTCCAGTTCCTTATACAGATTGGGCTCGATCCGGAGGAGGAAGCCTTTGCGTTTTTCTTTGTCCATCTATGGATCGTTTCATCGGGATGCACATGGTTACCCGCTGAGTCATCGAAGGATGCGGCAGGTTCTGACGGTATCCCATCCGGCGAACGGTTTAGTTGTAAAGCGTTCCAGCGTTGATAACGGGATGAACCTCGGACTCGCCGCAGAGCACCACCATGAGGTTGCTGACCATGGCCGCCTTGCGTTCTTCATCGAGATCAATTACGCCCTTTTCCGACATTTCCTTGAGGGCCAGCTCCACCATGCTCACCGCGCCATGCACGATCTTCTGGCGGGCCGCGATCACGGCCTCGGCTTGTTGGCGGCGTAACATGGTCTGGGCAATCTCCGGCGCATACGCAAGGTGGGCGATTCGGGCTTCTTCCACGACGACCCCTGCTTTTTTGAGGCGTTCCTGCAGTTCGAGGGCCAATGCCTGCGATACTTCATCCATGCTGCTGCGGAGGGTGACCGTGTCGGGGTTCTCGTCATCGTAGGCATAGCCGCTGGCAAGGTGCCGCAGGGCCGATTCATACTGTACCCTGACGTAGTCCTGGTAGTCATCGACATCAAACTTCGCCTGAGCGGTGTCTTGCACCCGCCAAACCACAACGGCCGCGATTTCTATAGGGTTGCCGTTTTTGTCATTCACCTTGAGCCGCTCCCCGTTCAGGTTGCGGGCGCGTAGCGATACTTTGTGACGAGGACTTCTGGAGGATGAATGCTGGCCTTGGGTTGCTACTGCAATTTGCGCCTGAGCATCATTGGAATAGAAGGGATTTCCCCAATGAAATCCACTTTCCCTGACGGTTCCAACGTATTTGCCAAACAGGATGAGAACGCGTGCCTCATTTGGTTGAAGCGTGAAAAACCCTCCCGAGAGGACCAGATTCACGATAATCAGCACAATACCGGATGCGATTACCGGTACCTTAGGAGCCGGGTGTGGCAATCGGCCAGACGCAGCTGTGACAATCAACCCAATGGAGAGAACCCATATGGCCAGTACGATGAACAGCCAAAGCCATCCATTCTGAACGCTTACCGGACGTTCTCGGTTTTCGGAGAAGGTATCAGATGATTCTTGCATGGTAGTGTAGATGAAATATCAACACGATATCAGAATGATAATTCGTGTCAAGCCGGTTCTGCGGGTTGTGCATCAATCGCTCCATGGTTCAAGCAGGATGCCGTGTGGATCAGATCATTTGTTCGTGTAGTTTCCGTGTTGATTCCAAGGGCGTTGTATCCAATGCTTTAAATGCATGAAGGGCCGGTCTAAAAGCATTGGCGGTTTTTTTGGCGCGAAGTATCCAATGGATATCTCCTGGAATCACGCGTTAAT
>JAQVLM010000016.1 GCA_028704125.1 Opitutales bacterium | reverse complement strand
CCCTCCGCTCATCGCATAAGCACCCACGCAATCTGTTACCACCGCGCCACTCTGCTGAACGGATCGGTAAGCATCCAGAATCGCACCATAGCGGAATACCTGAGGCGTCTCCATGGCCCAAAGCAAGGGGCGCTGGAGATCCTTGAGATTCAGGTTGCGCGTCTCTCCTTCATGGTCCGCCTGCTTGATGGTATCCGTCACCGGACGCGCCAGCGCCGCAGCTCCATCCTCCAAGACCGCCTGTTTCAGCCGCACCAGGTCCTGAACCGTCACAAAGGGCCGGGCCACATCATGAACCGCTACCCATCCCGTATCCTCCGGCAATGCTTCCAGCCCATTGAACACGGAATCCTGACGCCGCACTCCCCCTTGAGCCCAATGCACGCGGGTGTGCCCCAGCGGAATTCCGGCAAGCTCAGCTTCAATCGCAGCGCGCTGCGCTTCATCCCGTGTCACAATGACAAGTTCCTGGAAAATCCCGGATTGCAGAAACACACTCAGGTTCCACCGGACCACCGTTCCCCACGAACCAATCCGCAAAAGCGTCTTGTCCCGCGTGACCTCCTTCAGACGCGATCCGCTACCCCCAGCCAACAGAATCGCCGCAAATCCCTCTCTGCTCATATTCGACCCCATTTGTTTCGATGTGCAAAAGCACGCATTCAGCACCCGAACGTCAGCCAGCCGGAGGCGTCTGCCCGGGGGCCATCTGCTTTACCGAAACTGGCAGCACTCCCAGCGTCTCACCATCCACCCGAAGATCGATTTGGTATTCCCCGGCATATTCAAAACGCACCCTCACCAGATTCAGGATCAGGTTGATCACCGCCGACGACAGTCCATCCCCGAAACGCACCTGCATGTTGCCCGACAAGGGGTCGATGATGTCTTTACCATCCTGATCCACAAAATGCACCTCGAACACATGAGGCCCAGCCTCCATCCGCTCAAACCGCAAACGGATCGCCACCGCACAGTTCCCATGAACGCCGGGCAAAGCCGTAAGAAGAATACGGTCGAAAGCCCCCAATACATTCAGTTTGCCATGGGAGTCAGTCGCAGCATCGCACAGGAGAAAGGCTTCAAGGTTCATAATGCCCTATTTCTAACCCGACCCACCGCCCAATGCAACCCCCGCGTGTCATCCCGGAACAAATCCCCTCCATCAGCCGCATCCATCTTTCCAATTGCCAACCCATCCAGTGCTCTCCATCCTCGATCATATAAACCAACCCCCACCCCGTTCCTCCTACGACTGGCAACGAGTGACACTGTTGGGCGGTCGCTTAACGAGCAGCAGTGAGGAGGCAACCTTCTGACTCGACTTTCATTGGATTGGCCTGCTACAGTCTCTCAACATGGAACCCCAATTGCTGCCCGTTCTCAATAAAAACAATACGTCAGAAACACCTACAAAAGCTGAGGAGCACGACAGAAATCCCGTTCCCGAAAGGAGGAAAGTCAATTCATTCCTTGATGCCATGGTAGACGGTCGAGAGTATTCCAGCCTTCTTGATGTTCAACCAAACAACATCAACCTTGTTGAAGAGATTCAACGGGCACTTGCGGATATTGAGAAAGCCAGAGGAAGAAGGTGCATCTGCTATATCTCAAATGTCTTGCGCGCGGGTGAACCTTCGACCCCTGTAGAACTCCAAGATGATCTACCGTTCGCTGAGCTTGTAGGCAGTATTCCTGTCGAAACCAAGGATATTGACATTTTTGTGGTTACACCCGGCGGAAGCGCGCAACAGATCAACAATTTCGTAAATAGATTGCGTCCAAGGTTCGATAACGTCGCATTCCTGATTCCACACATGTGCATGTCCGCAGGCACGATATGGGTAATGTCTGGAGATGATATCGTGATGGACGAACGAGGCTTTCTGGGACCCACAGATCCACAGGTCCTGAACAGAGAGAACAGAATGGTTCCTGCTCAATCGCTTTTTACCTTGGTGCATCAGATACAAGAAGATGGGCAGAGGGCGATTTCAAAAGGCCAGCAGCCATCTTGGTCTGATTTGCAGCTATTGAAACTCCTCGATCCCAAAGAACTTGGAAATGCACTAGGTGCGACAGGCTATTCTGAACAACTGGTCTCCGAGTACCTCAAAAAGTACAAATTCAGAACTTGGATTCAGCACAGTAGCACAGGAGCGCAGGTGAACGATGACGACAGACAAATGAGGGCTAAGGAAATCGCGAAAAAATTGAGTTCTCATGACGCATGGAAAGCGCATAGCCACGGAATTTTCCGCGATGTATTGTGGAACGAGATAAAACTTAAGATATCACATCCAGATGATTCGACACTGCGTGCAATGCGGCGCATGTGGGCGCTGTGCTATTGGATTTTTGACAATACAGAGGTACGGAAGCTTTTCCTTTCAACCGACTACACACTCTTAAAAATCAAACCTAAGACTGGGGAAAAATGAATCAGAAACAATTACTAGAAAAGCTCGGGTGTCCGCAGGATTTGCTCCGCTATATGGAGCTTTCATGGGATGAGAATAGTTTTGATATCCCAAACTATGAGTCCTTGTTTGAGGCAGATTCGATAACCGTTTCTCAGATCGACATTGACCTTCGTCAAATTACAGTTGCAGGTAATCTCGGATTGTTCGAGTCACCGCTCCAGAACTGATTAAAGGGTTAGCTCAAACAGCCACGAGTCCACACAGGGCAGTTCCTCCAAGGCGTTTCATTTTGATCGGCTCGCGACTTATCCTAGACTTCCTCCCCCTCATCCGTTGGCATTTCCTGATAGGCTTCAGATGGCATTTTCTTGCATAGTTCAATGTTCTGGAATTCGCACATGGGACACTAGTCCCGTTAGAGTCACGCCCATGTTGAGCACATACTACTCCACGCCACTCTACTCGGCTCCGACTCATGAGTGCGCCCAATGTTGGACCTAAGAGAGAGATGAGCAATGGACAAGGCTTTCAGTCCTCAAAAATTTCTAGGTGAACTCGCAAACGAGTTGATCTTCAACTTCGCAAGAGCCAGCGGAGGGACTACTCCCGGGCTAGTTGGAAGTGCACGCGAACACGAGGTGAGAAACAAACTGCAATCCGTGCTTCCGACAAAAGTAGCTGTATCCACCGGATGCGTGATTGACTCATTCGGAAACACCTCGAAACAATGTGATGTGATTCTCTTCGAGAAGGATCATTGTCCAGTGTTTTCCATCAACGGGGACCCTGCCGCAACTTACATCCCGTGCGAGAGCGTCATCGCAGTTGGTGAAATCAAGAGTTCGGTGGGCACGTCGGATATTAACGATGCCGTCGACAAGATCGCGAGAGTGAAGTCACTGCGACGCTACCATAACAATCCGACATGCTTCCGCCAATATGGCTCAGTAATGTCGATCCAAGGTAGTCCGTCTGAATCATTTGACCCAGAGCACAAACCGCTTGACCAAATTTATGGCTTCATTCTCTGCCACAGTTTCTCTCTGGCTGCTGCAACGATTGCAGACCGGTATGCAACAGCATGTAGTCATCACCATGAGCATCTGTCTCCAAATTTGATGGTATCTCTCAAAGATGGGTTGGTCTTGTTTACTAACGAGATGCGTCAGGTTCTGGAAAATCATGTGAATGCTGCGCACATCTTCATCGGTAAAACACCTGACGGAGAAGTGCCGTATTTGATCAACAAGCTCGCAACGGTGGCAAACGTTGGGCGAACAACAGAGATTCTGCCGTATGCCCGTTATCTACTTAAGAGCGGAAATACCGTGTTTTCTGCGGGTACGTTTTTCCCTGCCGCCCCAGCCAAACTAGGCGCTTAAGGAGACTCTCAGCCATATGGGCAGAAAATGAAAACTATTCCACTATGACCTATTACGAAGGGCTATCTGTCTTGCTTCAATCATTCATCGCAGTCGTTGCGACAGCGACCTGCGTAGTCTATTATTGCCAACTCAGGATCATGTTTCGGCAGCTCAGCGCCATGCAGGAATCCTCGAAAGCACAGAGCGGCCTAGAGCTTGTGGAATTCTTGCAGACCCCTGAAGTTCGAGAAGCGAGGCATCATGTCCGCGAGCTATTGTCCAAGAAGCTCCTTGCCGATTGGACACCCGACGACCGAAAGTCTGCGGCATTGGTTGTCGCCAACTACGACGTTGCAGCAGCCCTTATCCGGGGAGGGTTGGGGCCAGTGTCATTGATCGCTGGGAATTGGGGTCCGAGCATTAAGCATTGCTACGAAATTCTGAGACCATACATCGAGGAACAGCGCAAACGCGATGGGGGATGCCCCACCTATTGGTCTAATTTTGAATGGCTCTACAGCCAATGCTGACACCGTGGTTCGATGAACAATGAGGATCGCTTCAATCTCGATCGCTTCCTGACTGCGCAGGAGAGCGACTATTGCAATGCAATTCGAGAACTGAGATCCGGCCGGAAGTTGGGGCATTGGATGTGGTATGTATTCCCGCAGTGCAAGGGGCTTGGCTACAGCCAGACATCGCAGGTCTACGGTTTCAGCTCGCTGGAAGAGGCTTCGGAGTATCTGCGCCATCCTGTGCTTGGCACCCGCCTTATTACCTGCACCGAAGCTGTTTTGAGACTCCCATTGTCCAATTCTGAAGAGATCTTTGGTTCGGGCGATTCGCTGAAGTTTCGTTCCTGTATGACACTTTTCGATCTCGTCGCGGACGACCAGAATCCGCAGTTTGCGTTAGCATTGAAGAAGTTCTTCCGGGGATGCCGCGACAAGCTTACTCTCGACCTTTGTGCGCAGCTCAAGCCGTAGAATGCCAAAACACAAGGCGAATCGCACCCCCGGGACGAATTGAAAGGTTGGCACAAACAGCCACAGGACTGGACAGGGCAGTTCCGATCCGAGGCGGTTCTTGTTCATCGGCTCGCGTTTTTTCCTAGCCCCCAGATAGGTTTCCCGTTACGAATCGGGAGAAGTAGCGAATGAAAGCGGCCGCTTTCACTCGCACTTCCCCTCATCGTTGGGCAACAAAAATGGCCTCGTACAGATCAGTTTATAACCGATCAGCTATCGTTTTACTCCCGGTTCTATCGTTTGGTACTTGTTGCGTTTCGCTGCTAATCATTGGCGGAGGCAGCCTGCTCGAAAATGCAGAAATAACGTATTTCTTCGGAGTAAAGAGGTCCTATTTGATCATGCCAGCCATTATTGGCTTGGCCACCGGATTGCTCGATTGGTTTTTGCCGTCGAGAAAAAGGCTACTGATTTCGACTGCCATTATCTCCACGATCTCGGCGCTTTTTTTTGGCTGGGTTCTCTCTCAGTCCATCATTTATTTCTGATTGCATGAACAAGGAATCCTGCCAAACGCTAGAGTCCACGACCACAGCTGGACGATCCGTGCTGGCACACGGCCCGATCCAGTCCTGGTCGTAGTTCATCTGTAACGCTTCACCGAGAACCCAAAAGTGCATTCATCGATTCATATTACAAAAACCGGACAAGAGCTTCATATCCGGGAGGCAATCCCGGATGATTCCGCGAAGTTAATCGCCTTTCTTGAGGACACATCAGGAGAGTCAGATAATCTGTCTTTTGGGCCTGGAGACCTCGGCCTCTCCGAAGAGAAAGAAAAGATTCCTGATTGAGGGAAGAATACTGGATTCCCTCAGGGTTGATGGCCGGTCGTTTGACACCTATCGCATGGGGCGTCGGATTGAACCCATCGCCTGATGCATCAATCGATCCGACTTCACCACCTCTGCGCCCCAGCGTCTCAGCGCGAGAATAACAAGCTCCAATAGCCACCTCGGGACGGATTCCAAGGGTTTAGCTCAAACAGCCACCAGGACGGAAAGGACAGTTCCCGATCTGGCATGGGCTGTTGGCCCGAAGTGAAGAAGAATCCAAAAGGCTTAGAAATCAGATACTCCGGGAGATGGAACCAACGGTTGTTGAGTGCGACTTGTGCAGTCGACTTGGAGCTCATCCAGCGGCTGGGTAGCGTCCTACTTTGGAATTCGGGCCGACTCTCCCCTCCGTGGATGGCCCATTCGTTGGCAAGGTAAATGGAAAGGTATTAACCACTGATGGACACCGATGAACACTGATAAAGAAGAGCCGCTGTTTAGAGCACAGTCTCAGCAGATTGTCGGTTCTGCAATGGAAGTCCTTAACGAGATTGGACATGGTTTTCATGAAAAACCTTACGAGAACGCATTGGTCATAGAATTCCGCCTTCGTGGCATTCCCTTCGTTCAACAGAAACAATTTGATATCCTCTACAAGCATGAGAAAGCCGGCGATTACATTCCGGATCTTATCGCCTACGAAAGAATTGTTGTGGACACCAAGGTGATTTTTTCAATCACCGATCGGGAAGTCGGGCAGATGATGAACTACTTGAAGGTTACAGGACTTCGACTCGGCTACATCCTGAACTTCAAACAACCAAAGTTGGAATGGAAGCGAGTGGTCCAATGAAACTATCAGTGTCCATCAGTGTTCATCAGTGGTTGAAACCAAGGAGCCAATCCTGTCACCCGGAACGGATTGAGGGGTTAGCTCAAACAGCCACGGGGCCGTGCAGGGCGGTTCCGATCTGGCATGGGCTTATTCATCCGCTGCGCTCACGATTATCCTAGCCTTGCTCCGCCAGATCCAAGTCGGCACTTCTCATGGTTGATTGCCCGACGCGGACAGGGATAGCGTATCGCCATCGGGGTCGGACGCCTCTTCCAACTGAATGACGATCGTCTGGCCAACCTGCACCGTTTGGTTGCCGGGAGATATCAGGGTTGGAGGCGTATTCCCTGCGGCCTCGATGTATCCGACAAACGCGTATTCCTTGGCTCTCCCAGTAACGGAATCCGGGGATCGGAGGATCAGAAAGCGACGAGGAGGAGTAATGGGGGAACTGCTGGTATTGGAGTCTCTCACCCAGATTTCGTTCTCTCCTGTATTTGGCAATCCTTGGGCCGAGTTAAAGTTGAATCGAGACTCAGAAACCGCATCTACTTTGTCGATGCCTGGGTGGTTGTCCCACCAAAGCTCGGCATAAGCACCCTGGTCGCCACTCGAATAAGTCCGGTAGCGAGTCCAGGTTTCGACGATCCGGAGCTTGTTGTAATTCGGTCCGAAGTCCACATACCCGTGTCGGTTAGAATAGGATGGGGCATGTTCTCCACCGACTCCGCCCACAGGTGCCCTTGCATTGGAATCCCAACCGGGCTGTGCGTCGAAGGCATGGTCTAGAGGGAAATAGGATCCTGAAACCGCAGAGCCTGCAGCACTGGGGCTGAGTATGGTCCAGTCATTTGTACCGCCCCCTGTTTCCGCAAAATTCGCAGTCACAGTTGCGTTTCCAGAAACCGTAACGGTTGTGCTCGCGGCGTTTGGGTTTGCAACGTCAGCATCTCCGGTTGAAGTCCAGTTGACAAATACATTGCCAGCGTCGGGGATGGCAGAAACTGCGGTAGGAGAACCCATGTTGACCGTATGAATGCCCTCTGTCGGAAGGGTGGATCCATTTCCGGAAACCGACAAGGTGAGCGAGGCAGTGGCGATTGGATTGCTGCTGATTGCCCGCGTCATGAGCCATTCAAAAATTGCGGGATCGGAATAGGGCTCGGCATGAGTATGGTACATATCGGGATACTCCGAGTATCGGATGATATCGACCCCGTTGCGACTCAACACCTTGGTTGTCCGCCCGAATGCGGGTTCGTTCAGAACCGTTTCATCCGCATCCGCGTTGGATGGATGGTCGAGGAGGTAGGCGTAGAGGGCGCGTGAAACTTCCACTCTGGTGGCTGTGTCTTTCAACCCGATGTGCATGGAGATGGCGATCTTGTCCATCGCTCCGGACGGAAGGACAGAATTTGACTGCCCGGCGATCCGGATCAACGCGGCAAAGCATTTGCCTCGATTGAGGAAACCCTGAATGGTGTTATATGCGCCGGATCCGCCTTGGGACCATCCAGTCAGGTAGATGCGGTTCAGGTCGATCCGGTATCCCTGAACCTGCATGCGGGCGTCAATGAACGCGGAAAGGGTCTCTCCAGCGGAAACCCCGGCTTTTCCATAGTCGAAATAGAATGCGGGGAACCGTTTGCGGATCGCTTCAGTGAAGTACAAGGTTGCTTCCTTGTGCGGTCCAAAGACAACCAAAGGGTAAGTGCGAAGTCTGTTCTCTTCGCGATTATAGCCCCATGGAGTCCGCCATACCAGTTGATTGTCAGTGGCTTCCCTGTAGGTGACCGGCTGGTCGGCGGCGCGGGTTTCTTCCGGGAAGCTTTCAATCGGGGGAGGAGGGATGACAATACGCTGTGACGCGGAGAGCCCACTGGCGAACATGGCCAGAAAGACGATCAGGAGAACTCCCAAGGGAATGGAGCTGCCGTTGACAGTCGTGACGCGCGTGCTGCTTAAGATACCCGATGTGGTGGGGATCCTCTGGTCACATGCTGGCGGAGTGATGTTGTCATGGCCCTGCAAGGTGATTGCCTTGCAGGCGCTGGGGAGATTCTGTAAAAGGGGCATAAATACATTACTTTTGTCTCAAGGGGCGGAAAGTCGGCTGATCTTGAAAGGAAAGCCCCGGCAAAGTCAATGCCCATGAAGAGCTCTGGGAAAAGAGTTCCTACGCAATGGTGAGGTGCGGCAGAAAACGGAATCGAGAGGTCTGTTCCGCTGAGTAAACATCGAATCAGAATCGGCCCCCCGGGACGGATTGAGGGGTTAGCTCAAACAGCCACGGGCCGTGCAGGGCAGTTCCCGATTTTTCCTATCCTTCCTCGGCCGGATCCATCATCCTTTTCGGGGTAGATACTGATGCCCGTCCACTTCCTATTTCCATGTTCTGGTATTCCTACCGGGATCTTATACCCCGTCAACTTCACACCCATGCTGAGCACATACACCAGACGATCCATCCAACGGCGGGTAACGCTCCAGTTCGAATTCGGGCTTCCCACCCCGCCGCGGATGACCCATTCGTTGACGATGTAAATGAAAAGGAATTAACCACCTCAGCTTCAAACAACCGAAGTTGGAGTGGAAGCTAGTGGTCCAATGAAAT
Source organism: Opitutales bacterium (assembly GCA_028704125.1). Classification (GTDB taxonomy): domain Bacteria; phylum Verrucomicrobiota; class Verrucomicrobiia; order Opitutales; family JAFGAQ01; genus JAFGAQ01. The sequence continues at coordinate 7,738 of JAQVLM010000016.1, read as the reverse complement.
CATCAGTGTTCATCAGTGATTGAAACCAAGGAGCCAATCCTGTTCCATGGTGGGATTGATTGGTTAGTGCAAACAGCATCGTGCCCCTCACAGAGCGGTTCCGATCTGGCATGGGCTGTTGGCCCGAAGTGAAGAAGAATCCAAAAGGCTTAGAAATCAGATACTCCGGGAGATGGGACCAACGGTTATTGAGTGCGACTTGTGCAGTCGACTTGGAGCTCATCCAGCGAGAGCGGTGACGTTCGGAGATTGACTAAACTCCGAAAAAAGATAACCTAATCCCATGTCCATTAAGGAATTGGTCATCGAGAAAATCCGGGAAATGCCTGAGACTTCGACTTTCGAGGAAATCGAAGAGCGCATCCGTTTCATGTCTGGAGTTCAGAAAGCAATCAACTCGATTGATTCCGGTAAGGGGATTTCGACCGACCAAGTCCGGAACAAGATAATAGAATGGACTACGAAGTAGAGTTCTCTCCCGAATCCGTCGAAGACCTCAAATCAATTGTCAGCTACATTGCCGCTGATAATCCAACCAGAGCCGATTCATTTGGGAACCAATTGGTTGATCGAGCCTTGGAATCGCGAATCATGCCTCGAAAAGGAAGGGTTGTTCCAGAATTCGGCAACACAACTATCAGAGAGCTCATCGAAGGTAATTACAGAATTGTCTACAGGATAAGAGATACGGATGCCAGAATCGACATTTTGAGGGTGTGGCATGCGGCTCAAGGCACTCCAAAAGTATGAGCGCCCAAACGGATCTCAGGTCCCCATTGAGGGGTTAGCTCAAACAGCCACGGGGCCGTGCAGGGCAGTTCCCGATCTGGCATGGGCTGTTGGCCCGAAGTGAAGACGAATCCAGATGGCCCGAAGATCGGGAGCTTCCGGAGATTTTTGGCCGCGGTTGTTGAGTGCGACTTGTGCAGTCCAACCGGAGCTCATCCGTCCGCAGCGGTGATGAGAGAAGAAGATGAGGACGGCTTGCCGTGAGCTTGGTCGAATGGGTTTGCCGTGACCTTCGTCGAATGGGTTAAATCATGAGCTTCGTCGAATGGCTGAAGCCGACCCCTCCGGAAGACACCGCAACAATCGAAGGAGACACCGTAGTCCAAGCGCTCAGGGCTTGGATTTGTTCCGGTTACGGTATTCATCGCTGTCCCGCAATCTCGACACCAGTGCCTCGTAACTCATATCCTGTTGCAGCATTTGCTTGCGGTAGGCTTCAAATCCCTGCGGATCCGGCTCCCGCCCGAGCACCTCACGGTAGGCCTTCTTCACAAGCTCCGGAACCGTCCGGGTGCGATACTCCGGGCTCTCGCGCAAGTGCTTCTTCACCCGCTCGTAGTCCCAGTCGTTCTTGGCAATCTGCTTGCGCAGCCCTTCAAAGGCTGTCCCATCCGGCTCACGCAACAACACCTCGTTGTAGGCCTTTTTGATCATCTGGTGAGGGCGATCATATTGATACTCCCGGCTTTCCCGGATCATCTTGCGGAGCTTCTTCTCCTCCCACTTGTCCGAATAGGCCACCTGCACATAGTGATCGATCTCGCTTGGACTCGGCTGCCGGTCAAGTAGATCCTCGTAGGCCCGGATCACCATCCGCTTGAGCTCCGGACCGCGCGCCTCGATGCTTTCACTCAGGTGATTGCGCAGGCGCTGCTCCGACCATCCTTCATCCAACATCCGGCGGCGATAGGCCCGCATCCCGGTGTCATCCGGTTCGCGGGAGAGTATATCCCGGTAGGCCTTACGGATGATGCGTTCCACTTCTGCTCCATCCACCCACCTGACCTTTTCATCCACCAGATAGGTGTCATCCAAAGGTTCTTGGGTATCGTCCCAATTATCCTCGCGGTCATCCCAACGGCGCGAACCCCGATCATCCCAGCCATCCGAATCACGGTCACTTCCACGCCCGCTCTCACGATCCTTCCATCCATACTCTCCGGAACCCTCTCTTCCGGATCGTTCACCACGACGGTTGGACCCCCGGTCAAAACGATCAAGCTGCTCGCTGAAATCGGACCGGATACGGCGTCTGAACTCCCGCCGGGATAATCCATCACCCCATAGCAGCCTTCCATAGTCCATCCGCTCCTTCTGCGTCGGTGCCCGCCCGAGCTCATCTTCAAACGCCCAATTGATCCACTGTTCACGCTCACTGAAGGTGAGAACATAATCCGGGCGAACCCGCTCACGATTGCGCAATTCGATGTCACGCTTCACGTCATCCAAAGTCCAGTTGTCCGCAGTCATGTAGGAACGGTAGCGTTCAAGCTCATAATAACCGGGCTCACGGCCGAGCGAATCATAAAAGGCACTCACCAACTCACGGTCAGATTCGTCCTCCCACTCGAAACGTCCTTGCAGGCACGCGGGAAGGGAGAGTAGAGCAAATGCGATCCACAAACAGATCAGAGGTTTTTTCATGGTCGTTGGGAAATCGGGATACAACACTAGAGGATAAGACGGAACACGAAGAAACGTATTCACCGGAAGCCGCATTACCAGCGAAATTCTTGAATTTCTTTCGTCTCCTGAAGCTTCCCGTTTGCATGGGATCACGATTCCCATACATCAGATACCATGAGCCTGTTGGACAAACCTATCCGAAAGAAACGCATTGTGGTGCTTGGGGCCGGATTTGCCGGCCTCACCTTCTGCCGGCGATTCCGGTCAGAGTTTGCCGAGATTATTCTCATCGACCGGCAAAACCACCACCTCTTCCAGCCGCTGCTCTATCAGGTGGCCACTGCCGGCCTATCGATGCCGGAGATCTCCAGACCCATCCGCTCGATTCTCTCCCGCAGGAAGAATGTCACCGTGTTGATGGACGAAGTCACCGGTATCGATGCAGAGAACAAACAGGTGATCCTGAAAGCTCAGAAGGAACCCCTGGCCTTCGACTACCTGGTGATCGGCCTCGGTGCCCAGAACGACTACTTTGGCCATCCCGAGTGGGAGGCACACGCCCCCGGGCTGAAGTCACTCGACGATGCGATCCGCATCCGGCAAAACCTGCTGCTTGCCTTCGAGCAAGCCGAGATCACCGAAGATCCCGAAACCCAGAGGAGACTCCTCACGATCGCCGTCATCGGCGGCGGCCCAACTGGTGTGGAGCTTGCAGGAGCTTGCGCCGAGCTCGCCCGTGTCATCCTGCGCCGGGACTTCCGAAGGATTGATCCGGAAAAGACGAAAATTATTCTCATCGAGGCTGGCGACCGCATCCTCTCCGCTTTTGATCCCGAGCTATCTGCTGAAGCCGAAAAACAACTTCGCCGCCTGGGCGTCAACATCCTCAAGAATGAGCCGGTGCAGTCCATTTCGAAGGAACAGGTCGTTCTCAAAGACCTCACGATTCAGGCAGGAACGATCCTCTGGGGCGCGGGAGTAAGGGGAAATCCACTCGCGGCCAAACTCGGAATCGAACTGGACTCCAAAGGCCGCATTCCCGTAAGAGCGGACTGCAGCCTGAACCAACACCGCAACATCTTCGCTGTCGGCGATATCGCCACCCTCAAGGACGGACTGGGACAACCCGTACCAACGGTTTCCCCGGCCGCCATGCAAATGGCAAACCATGTTGCACGCATCATCCGGGATGAGATCGAATGTCGCACCCAGATCACCCACAACCGCCCATCCTTTGTCTACAACAACAAGGGATCCATGGCCACGATCGGTCGGGCCGCCGCCATTGCCCAAATGGGGCGCCTCAAGTTGAAAGGATACTCCGCATGGCTCGCCTGGTTGTTTGTCCATCTGATCTTCCTGATCGGATTCCGGAACAAGGCCTTTGTTCTGCTTCAGTGGGCCTGGTCCTACTTCACCTACGGAAGCGGATCCCGGGTCATCTCGGGAATGGACAGGACCTTCCGGATCAAGCCTTTCGCGGTCAATCCGGCATCCAGAGTCGATGAACTCGCCCAGATGGAGAACCAGAACACGGGCTCCGGGATCTGAGTGGATTCAAGCGTTCAATCATTGAATGCCCATCGATTGACGAAGCAACCGAGCCCCGGAGAATAGCCAATTCCCCCTTTGCGCCAGCCGCACAACGGAGAGGTATTCAGGCCCGGGACATGCGCAGAATATGAGCCCGATGCTCAGGATAACGGGACAACAGCTTGTCGCGATCCGGCAACGCTGCGGGTTCAACAACATCCACTCCAGTCAGCACCACACCAAAAAGCGTGAATCCCTTTCGCGATTCCACTTCCGCCGCCACGAGCGTTCCCTCCGGGATCGACAACATGGGAAGCTCTCCCCGCGAAGGGTCCTTTCCCAGACGCTGGGCCAACAGGTGATGCCGGACAAGGAAATACACCCACATGGGCTGTCCGGCATAATAGTGCCAGACCTGCGATTGTTTGACCTGATGAAAGCCCAAAGTCTCCCCTTCCTTCAGCATCCGGTAGCTACTAGCGGTGGAACACCCTTTTCCCACGGAACCACACCTATCCTCCAGACGACACCCATACCCACCCAAAGGGTGCTTGCTCATGCCAAGTAGATTGATCCAATTCTGTGCGTTCATCCTGCTTCGTGCGTGACCATACTGTGGAGATTCCGGATTCCACCGCCAACGGGAAGGAATCCGCACCAAGTATGCTTGCCCATCTGCGGTCTTGTCAAGCGGAGCACCCGGTTTCCTGCCCGGATTACATCCCCGATAACCTGTGCTTTGAATTTGACATCCACTCTATCTGGCCACATCGATAGACGTTAATTAGCCGGCTCTAATATTGAACAGCATTTTCACGCCATGCCAATCTACGAATACGAAATCATCCCATCCGATGAGAAAACCCAACCCGCCGGACGATTCGAAATCCGTCAGTCCATGGCCGATGCCCCGCTGACCCGGCATCCCGAAACAGGCGAGCCCGTCCGGCGGGTCTACGCCGCCTTCAGTGTGGGAACAGGCGGTTCAAGCAGCAGCTCAAAATCATCGGCATCCTATCCCTCAAGCTCCTGCGGATGCTGCGGTGGAGGCTCCTGCCCACTGTAAGAAAAGCCGGAAAACATCACCCCATCGAACGGGTGTTTCCTTTCTCAGTCGCGCATCCAGCATAAATGGAATGGTACCGCGGCAGGGCCTCGGGCTAACAACACCCAGCCCGATCACATAACTGACATCGAACATTCCATGGAGGCATCTCCGGTGTTCGGGTTTGACTGCTCTTTCCCTTTGTGTCATTGCCCAAACTTTTTAGGAGAGAGAAGCATATGTTGAACAGGGCAGACAAGGAGATCAAGCGGAGGAGGACCTTTGCCATCATTTCGCACCCGGACGCAGGCAAGACCACCCTCACTGAGAAACTCCTGCTGTATGGCGGCGCGCTTCAGATGGCGGGCTCGGTAACCGCACGGCGCAAGGAACGCGCCACCACCTCCGACTGGATGGCCATGGAAGCGAAGCGCGGGATTTCGGTCAGCTCGACTGTGATGCAGTTCGATTACCGCGACTACATCATCAACCTGGTTGACACCCCCGGTCACGAGGACTTCTCCGAAGACACCTTCCGCGTGCTGACCGCCGTCGATGCCGCAATCATGGTGGTCGATGCGGCAAAGGGGATCGAAGCGCAGACCCGCAAGCTCTTCGAGGTCTGTCGCATGCGGGGTGTGCCCATCTTCACCTTTGTCAACAAGTGCGACCGGCCTGGGCGGGATCCGCTCTCCCTGATGGATGAAATCGAGTCCGTGCTGGGCATCCACGCCTATGCGGTCAACTGGCCCATCGGCATGGGATTTGATCTCATGGGTGTCTTTGACCGCTTGCGTTCCCGCGCCCACTTTTTCAGGAAAACAGGCAAAGGCGCCCTGCGCGCAGAGGAAAAGGTCACCAGTGTCGATGATCCGACCATCCGCGAACACCTTTCCGAGGACGGGATCCACCACCTCATCGAGGAAATGGATATTCTTGAGATGGCCGGGGCATCCTTCGACACGGAAGAGGTGCTCCAAGGGATGGTCACCCCGGTATATTTCGGCAGCGCCCTTAACAACTTCGGGGTTCAGCTCCTCCTCGACGGGTTCCTTGAGTTTGCACCAACGCCGCGGCCACGCTTATCCGGCGAGACCACGATCACACCCGAACACGAGCCGTTTTCGGCCTACGTTTTCAAGATCCAGGCCAATATGGACCCCAACCACCGCGACCGCGTCGCCTTCGTCCGGGTGTGTTCGGGAATGTTCGCCAGAGACATGGTCGTGACCCATGTGCAGAGCGGCAAACGCCTGCGCCTATCCTTCTCGCACAAGCTCTTCGGGAGAGAGCGGGAAACCCAGGATGAAGCATGGCCGGGCGACGTGATCGGGATTGGCGGGCACTCCGGTCTGGGGATCGGCGATACCCTTACTGAAGATCCATCCATCCGCTACGACGAAATCCCCCGATTCGCTCCCGAGTGTTTCGCATTTCTTCGCAACGAAGACACCAGTAACTTCAAGCGCTTCCGGGCTGGAATTGAACAGCTCCTTCAGGAGAAGGTGGTCCAGAGCTTCCGGGAAGTCGGTATTCCTCGTTCCGCTCCACTCCTGGGCGCTGTCGGGCCCCTGCAGTTTGACGTCGTCAAGTTCCGCCTCGAGACCGAATACCGCGCCCCTGCCCGCCTTGAGCCGGCATCGTGGACCATCACCCGTTGGGTGGCCGATCCTCCCTCCCTCGAGGTGCTCAAGGGGCTGTCCATGTCCGGAATCCAACTCGTTCTCGACGACTGCGACCGGCCGGTCTTCCTTTTCGCCGGCACATGGAACCTCCAGTATTTCCAGACCAAGTTCAAGGACATCCAGTTGCTTGAGTATGCCCCGGATGCCGCCCCCAAAGCGGTCCTGGCCGAGTAAGGTTTGCCGCTAGGAAAAACCGTTCAAGTTCTAAAGCCTGACGGTCCTGCCTGATAGCTTGTTCGGACAGACTTCCGGCAGGCTATGGCACTGCTTTTTCGGATCGTCTCCGATGATCGCAGGATGGGGGAGCAACTGTTGAATCGGATGGACAACAAATCCAGAACATGCCAAAAACGTAATTAATCATGCACGGCACTTTCGGCTCCGTGTTCGCTGTCGACCTCACATTATCAAACACAAGGCCAAACCCTGAGTGGCGACCTCAATGTTGTTTCAATCGACCACGACCCCACAACCGACCTCACAGAAGTGCAGATAAGGGTGCCCGGATTCCAGAACTTCGGCAAAGGATTGCGAGACCTCATTGAAGGAAGCGCTTTGCAGGTCGCTCAGTCGATCGGATACAATTCAGATAAAGACGCAGACGATGACGATGAAGCGGTCCGCGCCTTAGAAGAATTCAACAACTCCATCATGGAAGGGACGGCGGACATGATGAAAGAGCAACTGCGTCGATTCGAGGAAATGCCGGAAGGAGAGGAGAAAGAGTTCATCCGGTCACAGTTGGAAGAGCTCAGACTCATGAACGAGATGGCCGATCTCGATGCGGCGGCAGAAGACACCTCCGATACAGATGACTCCGAAGAGGATCCGGACTCCTCCATCTACGATCCTGAATTGATCAGGGTTAGTCTTGCAACCGGGACCGAGTGGGACGCAAATGCGGAACAAAAGATCTCCGCTTTCCTGAAGGACTGGAACGCCATCCGGCCCCAAGTCAGGAAACAGGTGTTCGACTACTACGCTTCTGTCAGGGATGAATGCCTGTTATGGGAAACCGATGAATCGTTGCTGCCGGAACCATCGGACATATCCGTAATCG
>JAQVLM010000339.1 GCA_028704125.1 Opitutales bacterium | reverse complement strand
AGAAAGGTTATTGAAGCATCAAACGGAAGAGTCTATGCTGCAACGACTTCTGGACTCTTCACAAGATCTGTCGACATTGAAAACTCCGAATGGGAGCTCGCCCCAATGGGAAACACCGACATTTTTTCCCTCCACGAGGATCCACAAGGCAGGATATGGGCGGGAACCGCCGAAATCGGGATCTGGGTGCACGACGACGGAAAATGGCATCCGTTCACAGGCAGGGACTACACGGACAATATCATCCACGACATTGCAGTGGAAGGCAACGGTAACGTTTGGATCGCACCCGCCCAGAGTAGCTTTCTCGCCTTTGGACCCGACAATGCGCTCGTTATGAGTCCTGAACTGTCAGGACAGCCACAAACTGTGATGGTGGACCGTGAGGGAGCCGTATGGTTGGGCACCTTTGGAGAGGGGGTTATCCGTTACTTCCAGGGCAGTATGGAACGGTTCACCCAAGACGATGGACTGGCATCCAATTACGTATTGTCATTAGCCGAAACACCCGATGGAAGTATATGGATTGGGACTTCAGACGGGCTTACCCAACTGCTCGATGTGAGATTCCCCACCATCTCCACCCGTCAAGGGCTCGTTTCAAATGGTGTGCTTTGCGTATCGGCCGACCCAAAGGGCGGAGTATGGGCAGGGACAAATAACGGGCTGTCCATCATCCGGGCTGGGACCATCAAAAACCATGGAATCGAAGGAAGCCAGGGATTCCAGTCACGGTGGATCAAAAGGATATTTTTTGCATCGAATGGCGATGTATACCTATTCGGGGCCCGAAGAAATGTTGATCTTTTTTCGCTTAAAGAAGAGAGGGTTATCCAGTCCTGGTCCAGTGAGACATGGCCAAAGGTGATAGTGGAAGATGCATCTGGAATTCTGGTGGCCTTCGGCGACGACTTAATGAGACTTCAAGAGGGAGTATTTGTTCCATACATCCTGAAAAACGGAAATGCGGTGTCCGTCCCCTGGATCAACGAGATGCTTGTTACCCCGGATGGGACCATTTGGATCGTATGTGAGGCCGGAATCTTCAGGATAAATGAAGGCATAATGGAAAACCTTACCGAAAAATTCGGATATCCACCCACCCGTTACTATTATCTTGTTCTCGACGATGAAGGTAACGTTTGGGCAGCCCAACACAATGGAATTTCACGAATCACCGACGATGGTATCGTCACACTGACACGCGCAAGCGGACTGCACTCGGACTACGTGTATGCAATCCTTCCGGATAATAATGGCGGCTTCTGGATGGACAGCAACCGGGGAATATTCCGGGTTGATCAACAGGACATGAACGCTGTCGCCGACGGCGCTTCAAAGCGGCTGACATGTGAGGTCTACGAAGGCCGTAACGCCGTGAAGTCGAATGACAAAATATCAATCGAGTATTCCGGGGCGCGCTCCACTGACGGTAGGATATGGTTCCCTAGCAGCAGTGGAGTGATCATGATTGATCCCGACAACGTGAAACATGAGAGCCATCCACCGTCCACCAGTATCAGGCAGGTAAAAATCAATGGAAGGCACCACGACTTCGAATCGAATCCGCCCATCGAGCCGGGTCCGGGAAATCTCGAGTTTGACTATTCAACCATCGACTACCGAGCTCCTCACGAAGTGACCTATCGTTACAAACTGGACGGCTTTGATTCCGATTGGGTCGAAGTAGGACCAAGGAAATCGGCATTCTACACCAACCTCTCACCGGGCAGCTACACCTTTCATGTCCAGGCAAGAAACAGTGAAGGGATTTGGGATGAGTCCGGGGCCGGAATCTCTATTACTCTTCCCCACCGTTTCCACGAGACTCCGGCCTTTCGAATCGGAGCAATACTGCTCGCGGCCGCCCTGATTGGATATGTTCTGTGGATGCGCCACATCCACATGGACCGGATCCGCATCCGACAGTCTCACGAACTGATGGAGACAAATGTGAGGATCCGCACCGCTGAGTTGGCGGAGGCAAACGTATCCCTCCGGATGGAGATTGAAGAACGCAAAAGGGCTCAGGCCGAGGCGGAACGATTGCAGGACGAACTTAGAATCGCCGCCGAAGTGGCGCAGGAAGCCTCTCAAGTGAAAAGCCAGTTCCTGGCGAACATGAGCCACGAAATCCGCACCCCGATGAACGGCATCATCGGCATGAGCAACTTGTTATTGGGAACTCCGCTTGACCCTCAGCAAAAAGAGTTTGCGGTGACCACCCGTAACAGTGCTGAATCACTGTTGGCGATCCTCAACGACATTCTCGATCTGTCGAAGATGGAAGCCGGAAAACTGCGTTTCGAGTCGATTGTATTCGACCTCTCGGAAACCGTTGAGGAATCCCTCGAACTCATGGCGATCCGGGCATGCGAAAAAGGAATCGAGATGGCATGCCTGGTGGATGCTGCTCTTCCCTCCAAGTGGTTGGGAGACCCAGGCAGAATCCGCCAGGTGCTGGTAAACCTCACGGCCAATGCCATCAAGTTCACGGAGAAAGGATCGGTTACGATTTCGGTGAAACCGATCAATGAAATCACGGGAGAAAACTTGCGTTTTGAGATAAAGGACACCGGCATCGGAATACCCGAAGAAACCCAGCAGAAGCTTTTCCGCCCCTTTACTCAGGCCGACAACTCAACCACCCGCCGATACGGAGGAACAGGGCTTGGACTCGCGATATCGCGGGAAATTGTTGAACAGATGAATGGGCACATCGGAGTCGAAAGCCGCGAGGGTGAAGGTTCGACCTTCTGGTTCACAATCAAACTCCAACCGCACGAAGATGGAGATCGCTCCGGGGAGACCGATGACTCCGCCAAACTGCTTCGAGGAAACCATACCCTTGCACTTTGCGACAGCAACCTGACCTCCGAGGTGATGATGCATCATGCCAAGGCGTGGGGCATCCATCTGCAAATCACTCAGGACTGTGCAAATGTCGCATCTCTCGTCTATGACCGGGCGATGTCGGACGAGCCGTTTCGATGGGTCATCATCGCGATGAGACTATCCGAACATGCTGGAATGGAATGCCTGCGATCGATATCGAAAAGTCTCCAGAAATTGCCGAAATCCAAAGTCATCCCTTCCCTGATTCTGCTGACATCCCTTGAGCATCGGATCGACCTTGGGTCAGCCCAAAAGCACAATTTGTATGGGATTTTGACCCTTCCGATCCGAAGAAACGCATTGAGGGAGATGCTGGTCGCGCCGCTGCTACCCGCCAGCGCCGCGCAGAAGACCCCGAATCGCCGCAGTTCCCGAAAGAACGCTGAAGGCAAATCGCGAGAGATCCGTATTCTGGTCGCCGAAGACAACCGGGTGAACCAGCGGGTCATTGAGCTTCAATTGAAAAAGGCAGGCTTCCGGGCTGACCTTGTCGCCAACGGCCGGGAAGCCATCGCCGCACTCGAAAACGGGCCATACGATATCGTATTCATGGATTGCCAGATGCCGGTCATGGACGGATATGGAGCGACCCGGGCCATCCGCAAAAACCCTCAAATTGAGGATGTCTACATTATTGCCATGACAGCAAACACCATGGAGGGTGATCGCGAAAAATGCCTCGCTGCGGGTATGAACGATTACCTGCCGAAACCCACTCGAGAGTCAGAGCTGCTGACGGCTCTTGATCTGGCCCAGAGAGTCATCGATGATCGCTAATAGACTCCTACTGGCGTCTATCTACCAAAGGATCTCCCGGGACTCCAAAGCCTTGGTCGGTTGTCAAGCGTTGGGAACCCCACTCTGTCAGGAACCCGGTTGGATCTCAAGCAGATCCGCGAACTTCTCCTGCCATTCGTCCAGCTTCTTGAGGTAGACGCCCGGATCATAGGGACACAACACCGGGTCGTGTTCGCTGAGCGCATAGGCCCGCTGCCACATTGCCTTGCGTCCTTTTTCGCCATAGGCGATGTAATAAACCACTCTATCCCCCTGCTTGGGAACCGGATTCATCCGCAGGGCGACCTCCAATGCGGCACGCCTTGGTGTTTTCCCTTCTTCCGCGGATTTCGCATACACCGTCGGATTCTGATTGAGCGACTCCATCTTGGAGAGGGACTTCACCGGAAGCGTTCCGGCGCCGATGGACTCGCGCATTTCGTTCATGAGTTCGGCGGGAGGTTTTCCGTCGCCTCCCAATAGATACTGAACCAGGTTCTCGGTGAGGTCGCGCAGGAAGGGCTCGATGCCACGGGAGCGCAATGCGGA
>JAQVLM010000015.1 GCA_028704125.1 Opitutales bacterium | reverse complement strand
TCGGCCGGATCGCTGCCGAACACAGTTCCGGCAATTCCAATATGGACACCAGATGGATCAATCACATGGAAAACAATCTGGACAGTTTTCTGGACCTTCCGTCAATGCGTCCACAAGAGCGGACAGTCTCAAATCCGTCGACCAGCCATAGAGTCCCGCTGGACCCCATTTCCCATATTTGAATAATCCACCCTCCTCAAATGATTCGTCCCGGCAGCATCGCCCGCTTCGCTATTATGCCAGATTGGGTCGCCGATCTACCGGAAGAGAGTCGCCGTGTATTTGAATTTTGCTTCGGCCGCACCTATCTGGTGGAAGAGCTCGATGCGAATGGACTATGTGTACTCGACGTGAGCGCCGATATCGACCACCGCTTCGGAGGGTTCATGAACGAGATCCATCTGGAACCCGAATTTCTCCAAGAGGTCCATATCGGTAAATAGCTGCACTCGAGGGTCCTACTGCTCAATACGCAACCGGAGTGGAGTTCACTAATCCTCCAACAAACCCATATCTCGCGCAACCTCCGTTGGAACCAACATCCCGTTTGGAAGGAGCACACAACTGAAGGTATCCTGGATGTCACGATCACAGAAATCGCTATCTCCGTTCCGAATTCCGGCAGCCTTTCGGATTTCCGCAGCCTTACTGGTAATCGTCTTCTGGTTCGTTCCGAAATGGCCACAGATCAGTCCCTGTTTCAGGAAATTCTTGTGGTTTCGGTCGAAAAGAAAATTGAGCCTCGCGATCACGTGAACAATAGAAGCCGCCCAGATTTCCGCTTTGCCACCGCATACTGAGAAAGTCCGCTTTCTGGAAAGCTTTCCCCACAGTTTGAAGGCGTAATCTCTGTATTGCTCGTTCTGGTGCAAGTCGCAGAAGGACTGGATCAGCTTCGATATGTTGACAAATCATGCATTTTTGAGCATTTTCGAGCAATGAACAGTCCGAAAAGCACCCTATTACGGGCTCGTGTTGACACAGCCCGCTACAAAAAAGCGGAGGAAGTTTTCAGTCGTTTGGGAATGAAGCCCAGCGATGCAGTGAATATCTTTCTCGCGCAGGTCGCCATAAGAGATGATCTACCCTTTTTTGTGACAACAAAACCGGATCGTCCGATTTCCGACCAGGAACAGGCAGACGCTTGGAACGAAAGCTTGGGTGAATACTAAACCAAAGTGCGGAGAAGTCTGGTTTGCCGATCTCGGTATGGTCGGAAAAAGCCGACCGGTTCTCATTCTAGCCTATCCCGATGCGGATGACGCAAGGGCTTTGGTTGTGGTAGCCCCACTCACATCCCAGATTCGAAATTTGCGTGGGGAGATTCAGCTTGGGCATCCGAAATGGCTTCCTAAACCATCAGCAGTCAATCTGCAAGGGCTCGCCAGTTTCGATCGTCACAAATTGACAAGGAAGCTTGGGCAACTGACTCCTATCCAATATAAAGATGTGAAAGCCGCGCTCAGGGAATTACTGGACCTGTGAATCTTGGAGCGAAAGGCCCTTCTTTTTTTTCACCCCCTTGAATCTAGCGGACTGTGGCCTTCACGGTCTAAATCCATTGTTGCCGCATCAACGATCCTGAGGACTCTCCCTTCCCACGATTTGGAAGAGTATCGCACTTTCAACCCATCCAAACCGCATTGCGGATGAGCGAGGACGCTCATCCCTACCCGCAACGGTCAATCTCACGCGATCGGATCTCCCCAATCGTTCCATCCAACCCAGCATCCTGAACCCAAGCACGACGTGCAACAACCCCACATTCAAGGTAGGGCAAGGTGTCCTCACCGAGCCGCTACTTCTCCCACTTTCGTGCTTTCTCCGGGTATTTCGTGGTTCAGCTCCGCTTCTCTTTGCATCTCAGCACGAGGACAGCATTTTGCTCAATCCAAGATCCCGGAAGACGGAAATCTCACGATTTCCGCTACGGGACGAATGCACCCCGTCCATCTTCCCACCTTTGCGTCTCCGGGTCTCTGCGTGAGAACCTCTTCTTCTCCAATCCAAGAACACCGGACTGGAACACTCAAGTGTTCAGCTACGAAAGAACCTCCTATTCGCTTTCCGTATGCTTCTCAGCATGAGGATATCCTCTTCAATCCTGTGGATCATGTAAATCCAGTCCAAGAAAGAGTTCTTTTTCACCACAGAGAGACCGGGAATAAGAAAAGGCTACAAGGGGCGAGCCTCGTAGGCTCAGGGGGTGAGGCTCAATCCTCACAGGCTCCTCATGATCAGGAAGTATCGGCATTGAGACCACTTCCCCGTAAAGATGAGACACGCCAAAGCGCATCCACACGCCCCAAACACGGCTTTCGGCTAAAGGTCAATCGTGAGACCCGGTTTTGTCCATCGGGTGAACCCGAGCCCCAATATCGACACCCCCCGCAACACCGGGAAATCACCACCAATTAGGTTTCTTCTTCCCCACCTCATTCTCCGGCTCCATCCGCAGCAGAGCCAATGCCCCCTCAATAACCTTCCGATCCATTACGTCCTTTTCGCGAACGGACTGCTTTGTTCTGAGAAGCCCATCCAGCGTAACGGTCTTAATGGGCACCTCTTCAAGATACACGATCTGGGAGTATTTCTTGATACTTTCATAGGTCTCGCCACAAGTGCTCAATATCAAATCAACAGCGATTGAGTCGAGCACCCGGATATTCTCTCCTTCCTCGAACCATTCCAACTCAATATCACTTGCGGCCTTATCCGGCAAAACCAAAAGCGCCTTTTTTACTCTGGAACCAGAATCTTGTGTTGCAGGAACAAGCAAATCGATGTCGGTTGTCGCCCTTTGAAACCCCTGCGTAAAAAGAGCATATCCGCCTATCAGCAAATAGTCCGCCTTTTGTTCATTCAACGAGTGAATAAGGGTCTTAAGATCAGCCAACGTTGCCGGGCGACAGTTCTCTTCGCCTGATTCATCACTCATGCATCCGCTCCTTTGCTCTTTTGGCCATAGCCGCAGCCCTGCATGCTTCCTCATGCTGATTTGATGCTTCCATCGTCTTGAAGAACAATACGCCACCTCTCGGCATATACCGGAAAGGAAACATCCGGTGCATTTCATCGTTCCATTCGGCTCCTTGTTTCAACAGTTCTCCGGACGGAACCCCTTTGATTTTCGGCAGCTTTCGCTTGCCTACCTGTCTGGAACATTCGCTTTTCATGGCTGACTCTTTTCTCCCTTTGAACTCAACTGAGTAGCAGAAAAAATGGGTTCTTTCAACCACGGAGGACTCGAAGCGCACGAAGGAAGAACAGCTCGCTTCTCCAACCTTCGTGTCCTTTGCGCGCTTCGTGGTTAAAGATTCTTCTCTTCTAACATCGCTCGCTATGCTTCGCCATAAGCCCTGCGGGCCACAAACGTTTTGCTGGCGCAAAACAACAGACTTTCAACTCATAGTATATTATCCCGAGCAAATTCGAGGGACATCTGTGCACCGAGCCGCAGGCGAGGGGCGCAAGCCCGTCAGAGCGATGTCAAAACCTCTTTGTATTCAACCATCGCCCAACCGTTCCGGTTTCGCTGGATGGCTTCGGCGCAAGGGCTCGCCAGCCTGTTTTGGATAGGAGATACTGTAAACTGCGAACGGTGCAAGCTACGGTTGGATGGTTACAATTACCCTTTTGTAGCGGGTCAGGGAAGGAGAACCTCCGTCGGTGACCTTAAGAACAAAATGGGCCGTCTCCTCCTTTTCAACCTCGGGAAACTTGACATGGACCTGATACATGTTCTCCGCAGAAGCAATAGGAATGGGAGATCCATACGACCCAGCCTCCGGATAGTTGAACCACAAATACTGCAGATGATCGCCATCCGGATCCTGGGTGCCACTTGCATCCAGCATGAAATAGGATCCGGATGAAACGCTCACCGTCTCTGGATGCCCCAGAGCAGGAACCGGTGGATGATTGGCCTCGTCGTAATCCATCCAACACCAATCCATCCGGGCAGCGAAGTCATTCTGAAAATCATCCCTCCACCTCCATAACGTGACCCTGTGATCTTCATAGCGGGTAGATTCCAATCGGACACTGCGTCCGTATGGGTTGGGGACATATGGCGAATATGAATCCAGCGCGTTTGTCCAGATGGGTCGCGGCTCAGGCTCGATCGGAATTCCACCATTGAAACCGTTCAGGTCAAGGGACTCGTGCTCCGGAATGTAGCATTCATAACGACCGCCCCAACCGCCCCAATCCGGGCGTTCCGCGACATTCAAACCATTTGGAACCAATCCTAACCAGGAAGGAGTGTCGCCCTCCATGCCATACGCAACATCCGGATAGAGCGCACCCAAAGGGCCATGTCCTTGCTGGATGTGTTCCCTCAGCCAAGGATTGCTGATCGTGGAGTTATCCATCCCGTTGATCACGTTGTTGATCCCCGTCCATGTGGCATTCCCATATCCTCCAGGGCTGACGATGTAGAAGAGGTCGGGGAAGTTTGTGCGGATCCATATTCCGCTATCGTCCTGATCCGAGATGGTGTAGACCCTCAGCCTTGAAACGAGAGCTCTACAATCATCTTCAGACTTCCTTAGACGCAAATCGAAGAGGGCCTGCGCCAAAGTGTTGCTTCCACCCCATACGGAGATCCAAAGCGGACGCGCATCGTCCTGTTCCAAGGTGCGAAGAATCCACTCTGAGCCTTCAGACTTCTTGCCTTCGCCCACTCCTTGCATTCCGTAAACCGTCGAACCCTCCTTGACCAATTGCATTAGAGAGGCAGCGTCCGGAAACCCTGCTTCATGCTTTTGGAGATTTGGCAGCACTTCTCCGTAGGCTTCAATGACCTTACGAATCGACTCCGGAGCAATCCGGTTCTTCTGGTGAACCGATGTAGTGGCGACGAGCCCTTGAATCTCGATCTGATTCGAATATAGCAATAGCCGGATCAGTGTTTGGGTGTCATCGGGGTCTGCCTCAATGTCCGACAGAACAATCATCCGGTTCATTTCAGGCTCTTCCGCATGTCCATAGTGAATCGGCCAAACAAGGAGCATTAGCATCGCGGTAAAAAGCAGACAAAACCCATTTCGAACCGGGGTCAGGGCATGAATATCCCCCGCGGCTGCGGTAGCATCCGGAATACCTTGATACATTGAATGCAATGCATAGTAGTCACGCATCCGGGAGGCCTGCAGTTGAAGGCAAGTGTGATTATCGCATGGCTTTCTCATGATGAAATCCTCTGGTCTTGGTATTTCATATTAGTCACTCAATCCTCCACGAGCAGTCCGGATGGTGTGATCCCGTTTTCGTTGAAGGTTTCGATCGTGTAGAAGTAGCGCATCTCTGAATCCAGACTGCGGATGGTGACCGGGCGGTCCCGGTATACCATGTAGCTGTGGTGGAGTTGATCAGGAGAGATCCCATAACGGATCACATGGCCAACCGCATCCTCGGGGCTGCTCCACTCCAATGTCACGCAACGGCGGTCATCCGGATTCCGAAGGGCCTTCAAATCCGAAACCCCATGTGGTTTCAGCCCGACTCCATTTCCAAACACCCGAAATCCGCTCATCGCAAAATGGCCACCCGGCACCTCGTGGTTGACAACCTTCAGGTATCGGCAACGCAAGCCATCCGACATCTCGAAGTAGGCATGGCTGTTGTCGGTTCGATTCGCAGACCGTTCAACAATAGGTATCCACGCATCACCGTCATCCGAGGCCAAGACCGTGTAGCGATGGACAATGCCCTGCTCCCTTCCGAATAGTCGGGTGTTGTGTTCGGCAAAATTCAGTTGGATCGCGCGAATCTCACACTCCGTCCCCAGATCCATCATCGCCCACTCGCCATCTCCCCCGCTTGCTGCCGCCCAGTAGGTGCGGATATCCTCATCGTTCATGTTTCCCGACGGATGCCCCTCGATCTCCGAAGATACCTTTACCGGCTTTTCAAACGACAAAAGCATCCAGCCCGGAAATACGTCCTCCCACGTCGCACCTGACTTTTGCGGCATTCTCAGCGGGAAATCCCCATATCGGGTGTCTGTGTATAACGTCCCATCTTCCCCAAACCAGGTTGGGAAAAGAGCCAAGCGCCGCTCGAACATATGCTTTTGGGAAATCGTCACCGTGCCGATGTGCCAGTAGTTCCCATGACGATCCTGAAAGGTGCTGCCATGCCCCGCACCCGCCGCGAAGCCTTCAGGCTTATAAGCAAACGGATTGTGAGGCTGATACTGGAATGGGCCGAGCGGATGCTCCGATGTGTAGACCCCATCCGCATAGCTCTTGAACTCGGTCCCCGGACCCGCATATTGCAGGTAGTAAACCCCATTCCGCTTGTTCATCCAAGGACCTTCGATCCATGGACGCTGCTTGGTCAGCGTATTGTAGTCTCCCGGGTTCTCCCATCCGAACCGCGCAGGGTTTTGGTGAATCAGGGAAACCGGTTCCCCAATGAACTCGAAGTTACGTTCCACATCCACTTCCACCCCGTAGATCGGATTCACATCCGAGCACCCCCAGTAGAGATACAAGCGACCATCCTCATCCAGATAAAACGCCGGATCCCAAACCGGCCTGTTCAGCTCCTCACGTGCAACCGACCACTTTCCGCTCAACGGATCATCGGACTTATACAGCGTGCTCTTCTCGTTGGAAGAGGCCAAAAAGAACAATGTGTCACCCAACGCCACCGCACAGGGCGCATACTCTTCGGTTGGGATCCCGTCGGTCTCGATAAACTCCCAGCGGATCAGATCCTGCGAGTGCCAGTAGCCACCTGACTTCGAAGCGAAAAGATAGTAACGGTCCCGGAACCATACCACGGTGGGATCCGCCGCCTCCCTTCTGGATGGTTCCTCCATCTGAAACCGGTAGCTGATATCCAATGGATTGCAGAAGGTCGTGGCAGTCGGAGAGACCGCATCTTCGGCGCCAAGCCCACAGGCCATGGCTACGATCATCATCAATGGACAAAGCTTGTTCATCATGGCATTTTTGGGGAATCCGATCTCCACTCCATCAAACAATCATCCACGGGAAAAGCGCTAAATCAGCGATTGACATGATCTGTTTACAGGCAACAACTCAATCAACAGTTGCAGATAAGAACCTTCAATTGAATCACATCCAAGTCGATACGTATTCGATTTTCTCGAAGATGATTCTGAAACAATTCTCACGCTCATGTCCCCAACCCGAAAACCATTGGCTAAAATCCCTATCTGACGCCCCTTCCCCACCACTAAGACCTACTCGCTTCAATAGATCTGATGCAGACTCGACAGGCTCTTTCCTAATCCCATTTCCAGTTACCAGAAGAATCATCCACCAACTAGCATCTGTATCGGAAAAGAGCTTCTCCAATAATACCTTCGCCTCATTTCGGTCTAGCTGACCCGATGCCAATTGCCTGTAGAATACCGGAATCCCAATCTTGAAGGTAGCCATAAGAATGGTCCCGACAGCAAAACACCATAGCAATTCTGGTCTCCTGTCCTCCACGACAGAGAATACATGCCCCGCGATCCTGAATACTTCCTGAATCTGCCTTGGCGTCATTTTCAGGGAAGAGATCAGTTCAACG
This sequence comes from Opitutales bacterium, assembly GCA_028704125.1. Taxonomy (GTDB): domain Bacteria; phylum Verrucomicrobiota; class Verrucomicrobiia; order Opitutales; family JAFGAQ01; genus JAFGAQ01. The sequence goes on along the minus strand of JAQVLM010000015.1, from coordinate 9,295 downwards.
AAGTTCCTGCTACAATCGACATCAAGTCTCACACAACAATGCCGTGTTCCTTCAATTTGCAGATAAAGCCGCATGTATTGTTGAGCAAGATTTCGATACCCCTTTTTCGAGATTTCCGGAAGAGACACATCCCGATGAACGAACTTTCTGAAGTATTCTTCGAAATCCAAGTCTCTGCCAAACGCGACCCGAGCGGAGTTTTCCAGTTGCTTTCGATCAACAGCCAGAACAAAGACCGCTCCTCGGATGTCAAATACATGCTTAATGGTCTCGAGATACGAAATCGCGTAGTCAGGTCGACAACGATCGAGCTCGTCAACGAGGAAAATAACCCTCGGACTGAAATCCTTCACAACCCCGCGGATAGCGGTCTTTAGTTCTTTCATCGCTTCTTTGCGAATCTGGAAAGCCGAAAATGCGTTATCCTCACATTCAGCAATCTTTCCTGCTTCAATTGGGTCAACACCAGTTCCCATGCGCACAATTTGATTTGCAATGGCAAGACCGAATCGACCGACCTTCTTCGCCGCATCAACTATTTTCTCGTGGGAGCACCCTAAGCGCGGTAATTCCTCAACAAGGGCCGAGACAATGGAATAGAGCGGATCTCCGCAAAAATCGCTCTCCCATGCGTTCACATAGACCACCATAGGGCAGTCACTTGAATCCCGTTTCAGCAGATGTGACTGCCACATTCGTAAAAAAGTCGTCTTGCCAGATCCGAAGCTCGAACTCAGAGAAACAACAAGACTTCCCGAAACGAACCGATGTTCCACTTCCAAGAACCTTTCCAGCCGCTCAGCAAATGGACTCAGATCTAGAAGATCGTATTCGAACGAAGTGATGTCCATAGTATCGACGGATTTTCACGATCCAGTCTGTTAGAAAACACTCACCATAGAACGAAAACGGTCTGAATGGGATGTATTCGGAGGTAAATGTCGGTAGACTCCGGCCCTATTCAAATGAGTGTTTTCCATTGTCGGCTTGTTTGGGTATGACGAAGCATAGGATAATACCCATGGTCCATACTATACGCAGACTATAACATGGAGTCGTTTCCTGTCCATATTAAACGCAGCGTTGAGTATGAGACCGTCCGCAAACGAGACATTCAATGATGCTGCATGGATCAATCGAGCGCAGGACTGGCATACCAAAATCCGCCTAATGGGCTTGAATCTTCAAGGAACACTTACCCAACTCCTTGTCTCCTTTAGGAGAAACCAGAACGAAGTCAACGGAGTGTGCCCCCTGAGTCAGCACACTTCCGGGAATCGCGGTTTCAAATGGAGATTCGTGGTGCGGGGGCATCTGGCCACCAACCTTTTCGCCCTGATAGATGATCTCGAGGCGGACACCGAGTCGATTGGCATCCGCTGCGTTGTAGGTGAGCACCACTGGAATCGATTCTCCTGCATTTGTGTTGAGCGACGCCTTTACAGGTGTTTCCATTTTCAAATCCCAGGAGACCGCGGAATCGTCAAAGGGAATAACCGATACGGCCACTTCTGCACATCCAAGTGCGGTGCTGGTATCCGTTCCTGGTCGCATCAGAAAGATTTCCAGCAAATGGGCTCCCATAGTTGTAGCTTCTGATGGAATTTCCCCGCCGAAGGGAGAATAGATATCTGTCCCGGCTACCATGGACACCATCGTTCCGTCCCACCGACTCATCACCCATGCGCCGATTCTGGAGGCAGCAGTCTCGTTGAACTCGATGGTAAAGGGAACAGTCGAACCTTCCACGACCTCGATCCTATCGCCATGGGGTTCCGTCATCACGAACCCCCAATCCACCGTATTTTCGTCGAACTCCTCTTCTTCAATGACCAATCCGAGGTCGTCCCTGTATGCGACTTCCATTATCATTCCATTCAAATCAACCGTGACGGCATAGCCCTGCTTGTTACCGAAGCTTTCATCCCGCACAAAGCACCAAACTGGATCCTCGAACCGATGCAGTTTCTCGGGATCGAAATAGGACGTTGTTTGATCGAGCATGGCCTCAAAAATCGCGGCCCTTTCTGGCGAATCCAAACGAAAATCCGTGCGTATGCTCGCGAGAAATTCGGGCGAAACCAGCAAGTCATCAAATGAGTCAAAACATGAGAGTATTCCGTTGCGGTAGAAACCGGTCAACACCTGATGGCTCGATTCGGTAAGCAGCCCATACTCCTCATCCTCATATTCCTCACTCAGCGTAAGTGCAATTTCTTGTATCTGTGCGTCGGAAATCATTCCCAACTCCGCCGATTCAATCAAGCGGATCGATTCGCTGAACTCGAATCTCGCCTTGAGAACTTCACGAATTCTCTGAAATATGGAATCCTCGATAGTCCAGGCTTCCGGCTCGTTGTATTCAGAGCACGAACTGTCGTCGTATGCGTCCTCGGGAATCGCGACATCCATTGCATCGTCGTAGCCGATGGAGAGGATCTTCCCATTCGCATCTGTGCTGACCTTCCACGCGGAAATGTCGTCGAAGAATTTTCTGCGCACAAAAAACCAATCATTTCCCTTTTGAAAAAAACAGGTGCCGGACCACCTCTCGTCGAGAAGAAAGAGGAAATCCTGAAACCGCAGCGCATCCTCATAGCCGAGCAAACGAAACTCCTCACGAATCGAATCCACAAACGCAGATGATCGGATGAGCTGGTTTTCCGTTCGAAAATCATGAATACCGTCGCTCGTGACCAAAAACAAGAGTCCCGATGAGAGCGAGACCGCATCGTATGTGGGGGAACCATACTGCACTTCTCCCCGGATCACCCTGGCATTCGATACAGCCCTCCAACTGCCATGATCGTAAACGGGCTCACAATGGTATTCCGCGGCAATGTCGAGAGCCGGAATCTGCGCGTAACTGACAAGCGCCGTCAGGCAACAGGCGAATAAGAAGCAAGTGTGGAGTTTCAACAGACGAATCATTGCTTGGGTTAGTGGCATGTTATACAAGAGCACCCATTCCATAATGGGCAGGATATTTGAGACCGGAAAGAAAACGTTCAGTCGATCAAAGTCGTAATTTGGCTAGGTGCCACTCGATCCACTGGCAAGCATTTTCGCCCCAACCCGGAACTCCAGGTGGCACGACATCCACCGGATCCTGTGAGATTTCACAACTCTGGCACACAGGGGCAAGCCACATGGAACGACACACCAACAACAATCTCATCGGTCGGTCGCTTTGACTTCGTGGTAATCGTTCCTTTGTTGATCTCATGAACACCCGAACCGAAACCGACACCATGGGACCGATCGAAGTCCCGGCCGACCGTTATTGGGGCGCCCAGACCCAGCGCTCCGTCCACCACTTCCCCATCGGCCCGGCCGCATCGATGCCGAAGGAAATCATCCATGCCTTCGGGTTCCTGAAAAAGGCCGCAGCCATCACCAACCAGGAGTTGGGCGTGCTCCCTGAGCAAAAATGCCACCTCATCTGCAAGGTTTGCGACGAAATCATCTCCGGACAACTCGATGATCATTTCCCACTGGTGGTCTGGCAAACAGGATCCGGCACCCAGTCCAATATGAACTGCAACGAGGTCATCTCCAATCGAGCGCATGTTCTCGACGGGAACGAACTGGGCATTGGCAAGCCACTGATCCATCCAAACGACGACGTCAACAAATCCCAGTCGTCCAATGACACCTTTCCCACGGCCATGCATATCGCGGCCTACCGGACGCTCGCAGAGCACACGATCCCCGGAGTCGAGGCCCTCCGGGACACCTTGTCCGCCAAATCTGAAGCGATGCGGGATGTCGTCAAAATTGGGCGAACCCACTGGATGGATGCCACCCCGCTGACCCTCGGGCAGGAGTTCTCCGGTTATGTCTCCCAAATCGACCACGGGCTCGCCGCCTTGCGCAACACACTCCCCCACCTGTCGGAACTGGCTCTTGGCGGCACCGCGGTGGGTACCGGATTGAACACACCCAAAGGCTACTCCGAACGCGTGGCCGGGCACATTGCCCGCCTGACCGGTTTCCCCTTCATCAGCGCCCGCAATAAGTTTGAATCCCTCGCAGCGCACGATGCGATCGTGGAATCGCACGGGGCACTCAAGCAGCTCGCCGTTAGCCTGATGAAGATCGCCAACGATATCCGGCTCCTCGCTTCAGGTCCGAGATCCGGAATTGGCGAAATCACCATTCCCGAGAATGAACCGGGTTCCTCCATCATGCCGGGCAAAGTCAACCCGACCCAGGTCGAAGCCCTCACCATGGTTTGCACACAGGTTATGGGCAACGACGTCACCATCTCGATCGCCGGTTCAAACGGCCATTTTGAGCTGAATGTGTTCAAACCGGTCATGATCCATGCATTCCTCCAGTCCGCCAACCTCCTCGGCGATGCCTGTAAAGCCTTCAACCGCTTCTGTGCCGTCGGCATCGAGCCGAACAAAGCCCGCATTGAAGAACACCTAAAAAACTCCCTCATGCTGGTAACCGCCCTCAACCCCCATATCGGTTATGAGAAGGCGGCAAAAATCGCAAAGAAAGCCCATTCCGAAAACCTCACCCTCAAAGAAGCCGCGCTCGGCCTGCTGACAGACGCCCAGTTCGACGAATGGGTCGACCCATCCAAAATGGTTGGCCGTTAGTAGAATCCTCCGGATAAGACGGAACACTCACGCTTTTCGCTACGGGAAAAACTTCCAATTCATCTTCCCTTTGCGTCTTGGCGGCTTTGCGTGAGTCATCTCTTCTTATTCAATCCTGTGGATCCTGTCCAAATAGATACTTCTCTTCACCACTCTCGAGCCGAAGGCGACACTCAAGCAACAGCGCGAAGCAAAGGACTCGAAGAGCACGAAGGATACCACCTCACTTCACCCACCTTCGTGTGCTTCGCGCTCTTTGTGGTAAAGATTCTTCTTCCAACCCGCAGGTCCTCGACTCCGCTCTGGGTATCGTCGTCCGGGCAGCGGATCCCAGCCATTTCAACATGACTCATATTAGACCCTTATCCCGAAGTTCAATCAGCCAGTCTCCTGGCGTTCGAATCGCCATCGCATAAAACTGACCAACTACGCTCTTTTGGAAATCCACACGGTCCAAGGTCAGGAGGACTGCACATTGTTCTGCCAATGCCGTCAGGATAACGGGTCTGTCTTTAGCCTTTGGGAACATGACGATCCTGTCCCGTACAACAACATCTGTTTTCCAAATGATCCCTCGCTCAATTCTAACCGAAAAATAGTTTCCCGCATCCAACCCCAGTTTGCAAATATTCCTTAGGGTCTCTTCCCGACAATACAGCGAGCTGACCAGCTCCCAGTCCTTGGAATCGGCGTTCTCGACAACATAACGACTCGCCCCCTTTGACGACCCACACGCGGAAAGCAACACGCTCGTGTCCAGGAAAACCTTCACGCATCCTTTTCGGTGCTATTGAAAGCATCCATCCCGGATTCATCCTCACAAATCCACTTCTTCAGGGTGGACTCAGGAATCTCCCTCACCGGTAGGGCGGTTGCAGCTTCCAGCACGAGTTTGCCCCCCTGCTCCTCCACGAGAAGCATCGGATTTTCCAAACGATCCAAACCCAACCGTTTCCTCAAACCCGGTGGAAGGGTTACGGTTCCTCTCTTGCTAACAGGTATCACCAACGCCATGCAGCAATACTGCATTACGGCAAGTTGATTGTCAATCCACCCATCACCTATTGTCCACGCAAGCGATCCGTTGCACGGGATGTTTCCCGATCATGGCTTCTATCTTACGAGCCTCCAGGCGACATGTATTCCAAAATGAGTATTTTGCATCGCTCGCTATAAGCCATGCGGGCCACATACGTTTTGCTGGCGCCAAACAACAGATTTTCAACTCATATTGTGTCATACCCTATAACTCCTTTCTTCCTTTGCGTCTTGGCGGCTTGAGTGCAGACGCTGCATGCAGCGTCAAACGGGCGTGAGACATATCTTCTTCAATCCTGTGGATCCTGTCCAAATTAGAAGAGGTCAATAGACAGGATTTGCTGGATGGTTTGTTGTCATTCGTGATTCCCATTCATCTTTCTTCCGCGGCTCTACGTAAGTCCTCTTCATCTCCAACCTAAAAACGCAGGGTAGGAACGCTTGCGCCTTCCGCTACGAAAGCGCATCCAGGACCCACTGTCGGGTGAAATTCCGGATTCGCTTCATCACAGAATTCGGGTAAATGGCGAAAACCCACCTAACGCGATGTGGCTACAGTCGGTTCCATTCGGCAATCGCGTCCCGGATCTGCTCCCAATTCCGGCCCTTCAGGCAACGGGGGTCGGGATCCATCTCCGCATCGTCGAACCAGGAAAGCGATTTCTCAACCGTCCACAGGTTCGCCGAGGGGTACTTCTGTTTGAAAAACCCGAGCAGTTGTTGCCGATCAAAATGCTGCATGAGTTCATACAGGTCCCAGAAATCTTTTTTGCTCCCTCGGTTGGCGATCGCATTCAGCTTCATCGCGGCGATGTCCTCCAACGCCAGCAGACGGACACCATCCCACTGCCGCACCTCCGCAATCATCGGATAGCGGTGCGCAAGGCAGTCGACCCTTATTCCCTGGATCACCCCCGAAACCGAATTCGATTCGATGGATGATTCGGTCAGTCCAAATTGTTCGCTGAGAAACCCTCCCAGCTTGACCGCATTGAAGGCCTGATCACTGAAGAGATCCAAGTCAACGGATGTTCTGTGCCCATAGAGCAAACCCAAGGCTGTGCCGCCCGCCAGACAGAAGCCACTCATTGGTTCGGTGGCCATCAATTCCGACAACACCTTCCAGAGCACGGGAGCGACTGCCTCAGTGTGCAGCTTCATGTACCCCACTGCTGCTCACGCTGCCAGGACCGGAACGCTTCACAGGGAATCCGGAATTGATTGGCGAAGAAGCGCACGGTTTTGCGTGTCAGAGACGGCGCATGCAGCAAAGCATCCCGCACTCGCGCCTCACCGTAGAATCTCCAGGCGCAGCGCACATCATCTGCGCCTCCCCGCTCCATGACCCTGCAGATCAAGAACGCCGCATGGGTCTCCGCATCGAGGGACGCAGCATCCACATCCCATAAAAGGTGTGGCGCAAGCCCGGCGATGAATTCCCGCTTTGCAGTCATGATGTCCGCATTCTGATCAATTCCCCGCCCAGTTCAAGTTGAATCCCAACTCGAGCCCGACGCCATTTCGTCAATACTCAATCCCCATTTGTGCCGAAACATGCCGCTCGTGTGGGTGACGGATTAGCTTCATCTCCGTAACAAGGTCCGCCTCTTCCATCATGGACATGGGAGCATACCGTCCGGTGGTCACCACATGAGTCTCCGGATGACGCGATTGGATACCCGCAAGGACATCGTCCGGACCCAGCATACCCTGAAAGATCGCGATGTGCAGCTCATCCAACACCACTAATCGGTGTTTTCCCGCCTGAAGGATCCTCAACGCAAACTCCCACGCATCGGCAGCCGCCTGCCTTGCCGCATCTTCATCGGGACGGTTCCAGGAGCAGCCAGTCCCCAGAGTGCGCACCTCCACCGGAAACCCCATAGATGAAAGCTTTCCCAGAAAGAGGCGATCCCCATCCGGATGCCCTTCAGGTGACTTCAAAAATTGTATCACTACCACCGGAAGATCATGGGCAAGGTGCCGATACACAAGGTTCATTGCGGCACTGGTTTTGCCTTTTCCATCGCCAGTGTGGAGCAGAAATAATCCGCTGCGGGATGAAAGGGGACCAGTCGAACTGGAGCAACTGCTTGGGTGGATCATCGTCATTTCAAATGGGAACACAGTATTCAGGTTGATGGGACGGAGAACCCCTTCGGTCTTGCCGACCGAAAAGATCCCGGAAAAGAGGCTCGGCTGTCGAATACTCCAAGTGGATGTAGGATGCATGGAGGTTTTTGTATCGGTAACCCTCCTTACGCATCGATCCACAGGTCGACCTGCGGGCATGCCAGAGATTTCCGCAGTCGTTTTCGCGATCCCATGCACTGTGGTGAAATTCGTGCCCACGATATCCGGCTTTGTCCGGATCAAAACGGCCTTCAGTGTATCCGAAGCGCTGCAGCCTGGATTTCATCTGAACCTGCCCTGGCAAAATCCCAACCATGGGATGAAATCCGCTTCCCTGGGGAACAATTCCACCGGTCAGATACATGAGTCCCCCGCACTCAGCATAGCAAGGTCCACCGGACTCAACAAAATCGCGAATCGCCATCCGCATCGACTCATTTGCAGCCAATTCCCTGGCAAATATCTCGGGAAATCCGCCTCCGATAATGAGCCCGTCCAATCCTTCCGGTAAACGTTGATCCGATATCGGAGAGAAGGGACACAGTTCAAAGCCCCACTCCCTTACCGCATCCAGACTGGAGGGATAGTAGAAGTGAAAGGCCCTGTCCATAGCAATGCCGATACGGGATCCGACCCCAAAACGATCCTTTGAAAACAATCCGGATTTACCTTGTGGAAGGGCTTGTGGTTGGGGCTTGAGCCGCGCCACGATCGCATCCATATCGAGGTGGGACCCGGCGTGCCCCGCCAGCCTTTCCATAGGCGGGAGATCATACTCCTGACTCGCCCGCAACCCAAGATGTCGTTCCGGCCAATCCACACCGCTGAGTTCAGGAACCGCACCCAGAACTGGAACCGATAGATCCGCCAACGCAGAACGCAAATATTCCGCATGGGCGTCTCCCGACACCCGATTGAGTATAATACCCGTGATCCGCGAATCCGGACGCCCTTCCTCCATGAATCCACGGACAATCGCCCGGATCGAACGCCCTTGCCTGGCCGCCGGAATCACCAGGAAAACCGGCCACCCCAGCAGACCCGCAATGCCCCACGTGCTTCCTTCCGCCGAAGTGGGATGCGTTCCGTCGAATAGCCCCATCACGCCTTCAACCACACCCACCGCATCAAAGGTCCGCCGGGCCACAACGTCGCGAATCCGCTGTTCTCCCATCATATAATGGTCGAGGTTGTAGGTCGCACGACCCGCATAGTGTGCCGAATACCCGGGATCAATGTAGTCCGGGCCAACCTTGAAAGCCTGCACTGGCATTCCCCGCACACGCAACGCACTGATCAAAAGTGCGCTTATCAGGGTTTTTCCTCCGCTGCTACAAGTACCGGCAACCACCACACCGCGCGAGGGTCGAATCGATTCAGTCTTCATAAATGCAATCCCATGGAATCAGCGCCCGATGCTCCCGATCATTGAAAACCCGCGCCTCTATACGGTACGCCTCCGCAAGATGAGCCCCACTGAGCACGGCATCCGGCAAGCCATCCGCTAGCACCCT
>JAQVLM010000338.1 GCA_028704125.1 Opitutales bacterium | reverse complement strand
GGTGCGGGAAGACGCTTCCAGAAAGGCAACTAGGGCATTTTGCGGGATGAGGCAAGCTTTGGGGGCCTTTTTCTGTCGCGATTGGGCATGTCGGGATGCGCTTTATCGGGGTTATAGTTAGACAAGGTGAACAAAATGATTTAACGCTTAAGTGGGTTCGTGGACACTCTGTGCGGGGCAATGTGTTTATTGAGTTATCTTAATAAGTTATCCGGTTTTATTGATATCGGGGCTCATTTGTGAAAGGTGCGTTAAATTCGCCGTATTTGGTGGAATTCATTAATAATGCATTTTGATTATACTTTTTGCTTTTTTTTAATGAATTTTTATGCAATATTTTTCTTGCATCGTAATTTCAACCCCCTGCGAGCCATGTTTTTTCAAGTTTTGGGTATTGCCTTTTTTGGCTTGATCGTCATTTCCGCTGTTGGTGGATCCGTCCTTTTGTGGAAGGGTCGTTACCTGCACAAGATCCGTGCATCGCTTCAGGGCTCGCCTTCAGAGGTCACTTTGGTGAAAGACGCCAAACCCATGTGGATCCGTCATCCACGTGCGCAGTCCGCGATCCGGATTTTGGAGCATCTGGGTTTTGAAAAAGGCGATTGCTATCGGGTGTCGGAGTTGTCCGGCGTGCGGCTGATGGGTTTGTGTTGCCCGACGGATCACATTCTGGCTGTTTTGCACCGTCATGATGGAATGGGCGTCTTTGTCGAGTTGAGCGTTTTCTTCCCGACCGGTGAGGAAATTACGGTCACCGATGCTCCGCATGGAGAAGGGATGGAGACGCGTCCTGGAGTGACCCGCATCTACATGAAAAAAGTGCGGGTTCAGGATCTGGTTCTTGAGATCCGCAAGCGTGTGATGCATCGGATTGGGGTTTCGGTCTCCAACGAGCGTTTTGCGGAAATCTACGAAGCGGCCTATCGCAAGGAAATGGAATGGCGGAATGCCAGGGGCGGTGTGTCCGAAAAAGAAGTGTCCCAAGTGGTGGCTTCGGTTGTGGCTGTGCCTTCTGCCGGTGAAGTGCAGGTCGTCATGGAGGACTCCAAGCTTTCCGAGATCTTGCGTTGGGAGTCCGATGTTCTCAATTACCTGAGGCACTCGGAGGATTTGAGTGTCGGTCAGTGGACGACTTATGAGGCTTCCATGCTTCTGTTCAGCGAAAGCTTCCACCCGAAGGCATATGTTCATTACTTGGCGGGAAAGCTGGGCATCGGTGAATGGCTGATTCCTTACTATTTGGAACTCACTGGAAAGATGCCGTTGTCGGAGGTGTTGCGCAGCGTGGTGGCTGATCAACGCGGACACATGGAGCTTCTAGCCCATATTGAAGCCCCGATTCAGGCCCAGATTTTCGGGATCAAGCGTCCGGGCGAAGGCGTGCGGACGGCTCTGCGGCTTAAGCAGGCTGAGCCCGTCAGTCTCGCGGGTGGCGCATCGGATTGATTAAACCGGAGGTTGTGCTTTTTCTTCCTCCTGCCCGGTGCTTCCTTCTTTAGGATATCGATGCTATTCTGAGGGCGGGATTCCCGGATGAATGAGTCGGCGGACCATATCCGGCTCGCGGTTTGCGGCGATGCTGAGCAAGCGGATGAAAATCAGCGCCGTTATAAAGGCGTCTCCCGGTGCGGTATGGCGTCCACTGCGTTTGACATTGAAGTGGCGGCATAGGGCATCGAGTCCAAAGTCATTCGGGGAGGGCCTTGGGTCGATCCATTTTGCCTCTTCCATTGCAATGACAAGTTCCATGGTGTCGAGGAACGGATTGGAGACTCCTCGTCCGGTTTTGTGCTTCATCCTGTGGTTGAGAATCGTCACGTCAAACTCGACATGATGACCCACCAGACAAGCGTCTTTGATGTAATCGCTGAAAGCCTGCAGCGCCTCCGATTCGCTGGTCCCCCGGCGCTCGCTTTCGTCCTGAGTGATACCGTGAACGACAACAGATGAGCTGTTGTAGGGTTGCCGGATGACGCATTCGAAAGAATCCTGAGGTTGGATTTCAGTGTCCGAAACCGCAACCGCACCGATCGATACGATTTGGTCACGCGTAGCGATGACGCCGGTGGTTTCGGTATCGAGAACGACCCACCTCGAAGGGAGCACCACAGGGTCCAGGGACTTGTGCGGTTTGTGGGATAGCGAGGAGTGTTCCATGGGTTAATGTGGCGAAGTTATGACATGAGCGTTTCCGCCAGGTTTTGAAGCTCGAATATGGAACGGAATGTGGACTTAATCGATTGCTGTTCGATTCCGGTGAGGGTAGCGGGCTCGATCAGATTCCCCGGGCTCTGCTCCCGCAGACCGGTTTTGGCCGAACAAAAAAGCGCGATTTTGAAACCCTCCGCCGCATCCTCAAAGAGCGCCCGATGGGCCGCTGAAGTCTTTGCAAGCTTGTTGAGACGATCGATTGTTGAAGTATGTTTGACGATTCCTTCTTTTAGGGCGAAAAGTCTCGCGAGGTGGCTGAGCGGCTGAAGCACGGAATGGCTGATGTCGAAACGCCGTTCACCTTGACGGTTTTCGCGGGTCGAGAAGGCCTCATACTCTTCGGGTTTAGGAATCGATGTGATGGTTACGGAAGCCAGCCTGCGGATGAAAGCGGGGTGGCTGGCAATCTCTCGCACGAGCACGCTTTGGAAACTGTCGACCAAGTAATCGTTCCCCGCAATCGGGAGGGCATCAAACCATGGCAGCACGGCGGGTAGTTCATCGTCCAGCGTGTGATTGATCCATTGGTGGAAGTAGGCTTCCCAATCGGAGAGGGAACGGTTCCATTGGATGTTGGCCTCTGTCATCTGCCTGGTGTTGGGCGTCCAGCCGCATTTGATCAAGCCGGTGGAGAGGGTGTGTGCGAGGCGCGAAGCGTAATCCGCAGCATGGGATTCCGCTGCACCCGAGAGCGCTTTGTAAACCATTCCCCGGTCCATTGCAGTTCGGGTGAACAGCTCTTTGCGGCCCCCGGCTCCGGCGGCCATCCAGCAAAGGTGGACATCGGGAGGGTAGTATCCCTCGGCTCTCAGGTCGGCTTGGGCGAGTTCAATCACACGCCTGGCAAAAGCGCAGTTAAGGTCGTGGACCACTTCGGAGAACCATAGTATGGCGTCCACGCTGCGGAGCTCGTTCAACATGAGCATGTCCGCGCGGTATCGAAGGTGGGTGAGCTCCTCAAAGTTGTCCGATATTCCGATTTGCCGGATGATGACCATGGGGTTGTTCCCATAGTAGAGCATGAGATCCCGTTCGGAGATCACTCCTGTTGCCGGTGTGAACGGGCTGCCATCCTTGGTCATGCAGAGAAAACGGCAACCGCTTTTAAGCATGAGCCGCATGCAGTCCCCCAAGCGGGGGTTTTCGCCGACTGTAATCACAGGAGCGCTCATAAACTCCTTTGCGAGCGCTTTGCGGAGTAAGCGTCCCGACTGAACGCATCGGGTCATGTCGGTCTTGGTGATCATGCCCTTCGGCGTACCGTCCGGATCAACGACAATGACGGCTTCAAGCTCATTTTGAAGCATCTTGAAAGCCGCTTCCTGAAGCGTGTCGTTTGGTTGGCAGGCCAGAAAACGTTTCTGAACAATCTGGGGAAGATAGGTGGTTTCATTGATGTGCCCCACCAATGTGTCGGCCCCCGGATCACCCGGTAGCATCTCGCTTGCGGCCCCACCCCAGGAACGGGATTCGGGATGGAGCGAGGTGTTGGCCCGCAGGAAGCGCATCACATCCGGATAGGCGGGAAGCAGCTGGGAAAATGGCTCCCAGGGAATGGAGTAAAGAATGGTGTCGTTTTCGGCGACAGCGGACTGGGTGTAATGGGGTAATCCTGAGATGTGCCCGATTCCCAGCAGCTCGCCTTCCACACGGATATCCCGAAGCTGGTGTTTTTTCCCTTTTCGGTTGAATACCCTCACGCTCCCGTTGTGAATTACGTAGAACAGGTTTTTGCGTGGAGTGTTCTCCTCGAAAATCGTTTCGTCCCGCTCATGAACTTTGACTTTAACGAGGCGGGCGATCCGCAGAAGATCCTCTTTACCAAGGTATTGGAAAGGAGGGTAGTCGTCGAGAAAGTCGGCGATCCTTTGAAAGAGACTTTCAGCGAGACTCATTGAGCAAAATTCAGCGGTTGCACATCGGGTTTTCCGCAAATGCGTTGCCCGTCCCATACGGGTTGTCCGTCGATAATGGTGCTCAAAACCTTGCCTCGAAGCGATTAGTGCTCGAAGGGAG
>JAQVLM010000337.1 GCA_028704125.1 Opitutales bacterium | reverse complement strand
CACTCAAAGTGACACCGGAAAACGACCCAAGGGTCCACAAGTGATAGGTGCGGAGTTCCTCGGGCGAGCGGAAAAACACCAGCATACTGACCACGCCGTAGGAAAAGTAGCCCGCCATGAGCCCGACAATCAGGAGCATCACGGAGTCCATTCTTCTCGAAAAACCAATCACGAGCGCCATCAGAAGCGACGATCCCAGAAAGGCTCCGGTTACCATCGAAAAGGTCGGCATCGGGCTGCTGAAGCCCGTGGCACTGAGCCACTGCACCCCGAGTCCGAGCGACATAATCACCACTCCCAGGCTGGCTCCGGAGCTGATTCCGAGAATAAAGGGCTCCGCCAAGGGGTTGCGGAGAAGGGTCTGCATGACCATACCTCCCATCCCCAGTCCCATGCCGACCAGGATCGCGGTCAGCGCATAAGGAAGCCTCACCTCCAGCAGGATGAAGCGTAGGGTTGGATCCGCATCAGCCGAGAACAGGATGTCCGGGATTTGACGGATGGGGATGTGGACGGATCCAAGTGTGAGGTCAACCACCAGACACAGAGCGAGGGTGCACGCCAGTGCGATGAAGACGGAGATGGGATGGATCCGTTTCATGTTCTCAGTGCAGCCGCATGAAGTAGTGAAGACTGTCTTCCGGCACCGTATCGGGCCAGTTGGAGAAGATACTGAACAGGTCCTCGAGGATCCGTTCGGGGTGGATGACCCCGCTTTCGTAGAAGTCGTTTCCACCCGATGCATTGGTGCGTTTGAAATGGGAATAGACTTGCTGCGACTGATAGGCGTCAAACTGGGTGAATCGCGGGTCCAGCGCAGCGAAGGCCTTAAGGGAACTGGCATCGACCTGCATCCAGATGTCCGCGTGCCGTGCGTGGGCAATGACCCACTCGAAGTCGAAGGGGCGGGCACCGTGTGCCTTCAGCTCCGGAAAGAGGTATTTCCCGCCGGCATCGTTCAGAAGCCGTGCGGCGTAGCTGTCGCCCGATGGGAGGTGCCAAAGGCCTTGGAAAGGTGAGTGCAGCAGCACGGTTGGGCGTTTCGCGGGAGGAATGGCGGCAGCGGCAGCACGGATGCTTTTATAGCGACTGGAGACGGCATCGAAGTGTTTGGAGGCGACATCCGAACGATCCAGCAAGAGCCCGAAAAGCTTGATCCATTCCGCACGCCCAAGCGGATGGGGTTCGAGGAAGTCAGGGATCTCGATAACCGGGATTCCGAGCTTGGCGAGGCGCTCGCGTCGACCCGGAGCTCCACCCATGCCCGCGCTCACGAAGATGGCATCGGGTCGAAGGTGGATCACTGTTTCCATGTCCAGGGTATCCATTTCACCTATCTCGGGAATACTGCCGTTTTGGATCCGTTCACGGACCCCGGCATCGAACGCATACGCCGCATTGTCCACGGCACAGATAGTGTCGGTGGCATGGAGTGCGGAAAAGTGCGCCAGAAAGGTTGTGGAGAGCAGCGCGACGCGCTTCAGGGGGATGCGAAGCACCGGCATCCGGTTGTTATCGGGCAAGGGTTGATCCCTGCCGACCAGTAACCAGTGGTTTTCCGCTACGCCGGATTCTCCCATGTCGATCGAGAGCACATTCCGACCTTCCTTTGCGGTTATCCGGAAGCGCGTCGCGTGGGAAGGGGATGATATTACCGGCCGGCTGCATGCTTCATCAGCCGGGGATGCAGGCGTGGCCCCGATGTTGGCGCAGGCACAGCCCAGGCAACAGACAACCACTGCCAGTGTCCGGATCGTGTATCGCTTGAATGGGTTCCGAATGCGCATGTTCCAAAAGATGCGATCTTTCATTTCCAGCCCATAGGATCAAGCACTAATGGCAGATCAGTGTCAAACAACTCGCCACATTTACGTCTGGCTTCAGGAGGCAGGTGTTGACGGCAAAAGCAAGGATGGTGATGATGCCGGGTATGCTTTCGTATCAGCATCTGTATCATGCCGGAAACCGGGCCGATGTGTTCAAGCACACCGTATTGGTGGATTTGCTGAGTCGGCTCGTGCGGAGTGCGCGTCCGATGACCTACATCGAGACGCATGCGGGGCGTGGACTGTATCGCTTGGACGCGCCGGAAGCACTCAAGACAGGCGAGGCGGAAGCCGGGATCACTTCGGTTTTGCGGATGGGGCAAGTCGACCCGCGACTGGGCGCTATCATCATGAAAATCCGCGCGAAACAGGGGCCGACGGTTTATCCTGGATCGCCGGTCATCGCGCGGAACCTGCTGCGTTCGATTGACCGGATGCACCTCATGGAGCTGCACCCGCAGGAACACCGTGCCCTGAGTCAGAATGTGAAGGGGAAACAGGTATCGGTTGAGTTTGCGGATGGATATGAATCGGTATTGAACCTGGCACCCCCTCAGCCGCGAAGGGGGCTGGTGTTGGTCGATCCGAGTTACGAGATCAAGTCAGAGTATGGATTTGTGGTGGAGTGGTTGGGGAAGCTTTTTGTGAAGTGGCAGGATGCAACGGTCCTGCTTTGGTATCCCATTTTGGATTCGGGTTACCATGTGGCGATGCTTGATGCGATCCGGGCGCGTTATGGGGCCTCGATGCAGGAGGTGCAAGCCAGTTGGCCCGGCGGGCCGGAGCGTGCGATGCGCGGGTGTGGTCTGGTATTGTTCAATGGGCCGGCCGGATACCGCATGCCGGTGGTCCGTTTCGGGGAAATGCAACAGGAGGATGTGGCTTCAGATCCTGAGCGGATGGATTGAAAGTTTTGGATTGATGGTCATATTCCTGATTTCTTAAATCCAGTGCAATCCGGAGAAACCTCCAGGGTTCGGTTGGGAAAAGCGACGGGAAGGGAGATATGCAGTGTTTTCAGGACTCTACAGTGCGTTGGTTTTGTGTGTGAGCATGTGGTCGGCTCCGGATTTGGAGATGATCCATGCCGCTTACGATTTCCAGCCGGAGGCCTTTGCCAAACTCGAAGAGAACCGGAAACAACATCCCGACGATGCTTTTGCGGCGTTTCTGTATGCTTCCGCATGTTTCTGGCTGTATCTGGTGGATGAGCCGGATCCGGTGAAACGAAGCCGTGCCGCACTCGAAATGGAGGCATCGGTTGATCTAGCGGAGCGTGATTTCCGTGAGGATCCGGATTCGCCGGACAAGGCTTTTCTGTATGGGGTAAGCCTCTGCAATGTGGCACGGTTTTATCTGGAGGAAAAGAGCTGGTGGAGTGCTTATCGCCGGGCCAGTCGGGGCTTGGGGGTGTTGGATGATTTGATCCGGCGCGAACCGGAATACTACGATGCCTACTTCGCGGTCGGGGTGTCGATGAGCTTTCTGGATGATGTACCCTTGTTCCTGCGCCCCTTTTCCTTCCTTATGGGGGTGAGGGGGGATGCCAGACAGGGTATGAAATACCTCGAACTCGCGCGGGAAAAAGGCACATGGACGGAGGTGGAAAGCGCCTTTTACATGGGATACTACTATTTCAGCGTTACCGAAGACGCGGAGAAAGGGAAGCAAGTGTTCGACGAGTTGGGGGAGCGTTTTCCGGGGAATCCCGCCTTTGCATACTTCTCGGGGCGATGCATGCAACTTGCCGGGAAACCATTGGAGGCCGCTTTGGTCTATGAAAAGCTTTGGCCCTTGGCATGGGACAGCGGAGCCAGGGATATGGCATACGAGTGCCGTTTCCGCCTGGGGGAAATCCTGAGAGGGGAGCACCGGTACGCGGATGCGTTGGTCGAATACATGGGACTCCACGAAGTGCTGCTTCCGGAATACGGGGATATGCGTTACGCATGGATCCTCCCGCTCCGGATTGGCCAATGTCAAATGGAAGCCGGGAACCCGGATGCCGCGATGGAATGGCTCGATAAGGCTGTGCGGATCAGCGATTCGAAACGGGATGCGAGGCGCCTGATGAAGGAACTGGCGCGCGGAAACCAACCCACTGACTGAAAGGGTTTGATTCACCGGTAAGGGGATGTTATCGAGGCGGACATGATGGAAATGCGCTTTCGATTCAGGTCGCGGGTATGGATTTCGGGGGTGTTGAGTGGCCTGATGTTGGTTATGGGTGCCTGTGGTCCGTCCAAGCCGAAAACCCGTATTGCCGCTCCTCAGCGGGTGGTTGCTTCCGAGATGCTCGACCGCTTTCTTCCCGGATCGATCGGATTGCCAATTGAGGGGACTCCATGGATCGGCCATGTGAAGGCCGTTGACCTGGATCAGGATGGCCGGATGGACGTGCTC
>JAQVLM010000014.1 GCA_028704125.1 Opitutales bacterium | reverse complement strand
CCGAATACCGCCACAACATGGACCGATACCGATGTGGAAAGTGGCGCTGAATACGAATACCGCATCAATAGGAGCGAGGCCACCGGATACATCCAGACTGGAATCCGATTGCCACTAAAAGACCAAATGGGGCAAGGTCATCTTCCTGATCGACGACACCATGGCCACTCCATTGGAGGCGGAATTGAATGACATGGAGCGCATGATGGTTGCAGATGGCTGGCAAGTCATCCGGCAAAACGTATCCAGAACAGCCACGGTGCCACAAATCAAGGCCACCATTCTCGGATACTACCAACAGGACCCAACTAACACCCGGGCCCTCTTCCTCTTCGGACGCATTCCCGTGCCATACTCGGGCAGCATATATCCAGATGGGCACCGCGAACACTCCGGAGCCTGGCCGGCCGATGTCTATTACGGAGATATGGACGGGACATGGACTGACAGTTCGGTCAACAATACCTCGGCAAGTCATGGGACAGAACCCACCCGGAACCACAACATTCCTGGCGATGGCAAGTTTGACCAGAACCACGTTCCCGGAACGGAACTCCTCGAAGTCGGGAGAGTGGATCTGTGCAATTTGCCAAAACTCAAGGCCCTTGGTTCCGAGACCGATTTGCTGCGCAACTACATCCGAAAGAATCGGCAATTCCGCTACAAGGAAGTGGATTATTCACGACGAATGATCATCTACGGGTCCGGTTTTGAAAATCATCCCACCCGGCCTGGCGCCAACGGCTTCCGCGAATCCCCGGCCTTTTTCGGACAGGACGGATATGACCGCGTCGAAAAAGATGAGTTTCTGCCTACCCTTCAGAACACTTCCTACCTTTGGGCCCGGGGTGATGGACCCGGCCACTTTCAAGGCGCATCAGGAGTCGGTGTTACCCAAAACTTTGTGGGTATTCCGACCTCTACCGATCCAGTACAGCAGATCGCGTATGATCCCCGCAGTCCGTTTTTCACCATTTGCGGATCGTGGTTCGGCGATTGGGATACCCGGGACAATTTTCTACGGGCATTCCTCGCCGCTCTGGGACACTCTCTGACAAATGCATGGGTGGGCTTCAACCACTGGTTCGCCCAAGACCTCGCCCTCGGATACAACATCGGATGTCCCATGAGAAAACTCCATCTAAACCAGAACAAAATCGACCACGGATACACTCTTCCAATCCGTGAAAACTCGTTTTATAACGGAGGCGCACGCACCCACATGGCACTCATGGGTGATCCCACGCTTCGCATCTTTGTTGTCGCCCCTCCCCAAAATGTCGCGGTCAACCCCCAGGGGCAGATATCATGGAACCCATCCCCTGACTCTTCAATCGTGGGCTACCACATTTACCGCTCAGCTCAGGAACTCGGGCCCTACTCCCGCCTGACATCCGCACCGATCGCTTCAAGCAACTTCACGGACCCGAAGCCGGTCGCCAACGCTTGGTATATGGTGCGCGCCATCAAATTCGAAACCACCGGCAGCGGAACCTTTTATAATGCCAGCCAAGGAATCATGATTCAATCGTCCGGCAACACAGCCCCGAACTTGATCACTCCGGGAAATGCCTCGGTTCAGGCAGGCCAAACCCTGCAGTTCAGCATCGACGCCGTCGACCCGGATTCCGATCCCCTCACCTTCTCCGCTTCCGGTCCTCAACGTTGATGCATGGGATGGTGTAATGCTTGGCGGAGTCCGCCTCGCGAAAGCTGCATCAAGCCGTTAGCCCGACATGGCAAGCAACAAGCGCGATGCCAATCAATTCCCGCCTGCAGCCGAGAAACTCATTTCATCGCTATCCGCATCTGATGCATCAAGCACGATTTGAATCAGGGCGCCGACAGGAACACTCCGGTTTCCCACTGGAAGAAGTTCCGGCGCCGAATTAGCAAGCGGATAAGCGGAATATCCCATCCATTGTGAAGTCGAAAAACCGATAGCACTTCGGGTGTAATGAACCTGAAACCCATTTCCTGCGCCACCAAACACTCCACTGCCCATCACAGGAGCATCGCCTCGGAAAATAGCCAAGTTAAGTGAACCACAGGCTGCGAAAGCATCCGCACCGATCTCAACCACCGATGCCGGAATATCCACCTCAGTCAAAAGGGAACACTGACTGAATGCCAAGGCTTCCACGCGCTCAACCCCCGTGGGCAAGACGAAGGTCCCTCCATGCACTTCCAGAGAAACACCCATCCAAAAGCACACGCAGCAGATTCCGGACAGCATCCAACTTCCGAGCTTTTCACTTCGGCTGGTTCGATTCGGGAGGATTCGGGAAGGGTCATTTGCTGCCATGCCATCTTCATACAGGCACCATAGTGGCCATGGCGATCCGAATCCCGCCCCTTGCAAACATGTGCACACATTTTACATACTGAGAGCGCAATCTTCCCCGATGCTTGTTGCATCTCGCTCCCCAAACTGGTCCTTTCAATAAACACCGATCGGCCGCGCCATTGTGTCGAGGCCAGCATTACTCTCATAATCAACGACTGACCGATGCTACTCAAAAAAACACCCTCCAATAAGATTTTCACTGGTAACACCAACCGAGGCACTTCTCTATTCAAATCATTGTCGGCCCTCCTCATGCTCTTGATCGGGACCTCCTGCATCGCTACCGAAGCCGTAATTCCAGTCGGGTCCGGCGCAGCGAGTGGCAGTGCGTCGTTCGCATTTCAGCGCTTGTTTGACAGCGCCCCAGCCCTGAGCCCTGCGAACGGGGTTCCGGAGGGCAACTCCGGAGGGCAAGCCATGCCGGCAACATCCAACCGCTATGGCTACATTGATTTCGGAGCGGATTTCGCAAAACTACGCATTTCCCGAATTTGGACCCTTTATTCGACCGGACCAGCCACCGAGAACCCGGGGTTCGAAGGGATGTGGTGGAGCAATGAGGCATCCGTTTCGAGCCTCCCCGAAGCAGTTGTTGAGAATGGTCTCCCAATCGGAGCGTCCCTACTGCCATCCCCCTTGTCAAACCCTCAGTGGACGCTCGAATGGAATGGAACCGGCAATGCGTCACCCATGGTTCCCTTGAGACGTTTCCTCATCGTCAAAACCGGAAGTATCGTTTCCGAAAGAATGCTGGAACTCTGTTTCACCGGCTCGGTGTCCGAAGCAAAGATCATCGTTCCCCATGCTGCCGGAACGGCTGGCGGTAGCGATTGGATGGATCTTTCGCGCGCATTTGACGGATCGGTCACATGGAATGACCAAGGCGGGTATCCGGAGGGGCTCTCGGCAGGCGAAAGCGTTCCATCATTTGCCGGGCGGATCGGATATATCGATTTTGGACCGGACTGGAACCGGTTAGCCATAACGGAAACCTGGATCCTCTTCAATGCGTGGGGAAGCGGACTCCAGTTGGGCTTCGACCAGATCTGGTGGGATGACGAAACCGACTCGGTCAACGACTCAGGTTTGGTTGAAACCCGTCTGAATATGAATTGCGAGAATCTCGTATCCCATGATCAGGCCAGATGGGTCAGGAATCACGATTTCCAGTCTTCTCCGTTGGTGCCAAAGGCCAGATATCTGATGATGAAAGGAGCCTCAGGCATGAGCAACCGTCCCCAGGAATACCTGTTCTATGGATATGTTCAGGAAGGCGATAACCCGCAGGATCCAGGGAACAATGACCCGATCGATCTTCTTTCCCCGCCTGATACCACCCCGGTGTTGACAATACCGCAACCTCAGGTGTTCAACCCCGCCGATCTTGAATTGGTTGAGGAAATCCATTGTGGGCAGACACCCAATGCATCCATCTATAGGGAGTTCCGTGCTGCCGACATCGAAGTGCGCCAGATCCTCGGAAGAAATGCCCGTGTGCTCAAAAACACCGCATCCGAGACCAACTACTTCGCCTACAAGATGGGCGTGGGAAAGAACCTGGAACCCGGCGCAGCCTACCTGCTCATGATGGACTACCCGGATGATGTGGACCGAACCTTTGTGATCATCAATACCGGCGATGAGACCCGGCTCGGATTTGCCACAGGCAAGGCATCCGGGGACTCGGTGCAGCCCAGATATGTTTCCATGATCAATGAATCCCTCAACTACGGTTTCACTGGCGCATGGCAGACGTGGCAACAGTTCTTCCACCTGCACGACAGAGTGGTCGAATTCGGAATCCCGAGGGATTCGAACACACAAAGCCCATGGGAAAGCCAGCGCACTGAACCTGCGACAAACGGGTTTTGGGTGACCTTTGTTCAGCAACCCCAGTATCAAGGCCCCAAAGGCCAAGGCATGGCTGTGGCAAGGGTGGCTCTCTACAAAGTTAAAAACTCCCGGTCCTACGATCAACCTCTGATCCTTCCACAAGGGCTTCCCCGCCGTCACATGTTCTGGCGCGAAGAAATGAGTGACGGAGCGGTGGGACATTCAGACCCTGCCCTCTACGGATGCGTGGACGATGTGGACTGGTACAAAAACCGCGCTCAACGCCTCAAGTTTTTGGGAATGAACACCTTTGCAACCGACATGCTCGAGTTTGGGCACGTGCAGGGCTGGGATTCCAGCAAATACCCTAACTGGTACACCGCCTCGAGGTTTCCTGACCGTTGGACAAGAACCCTGACCATGCTGAACCGGGATTTTCCGGAGCTGAGCATCCTTCCCTACTACGAATACAGTGGAGGTACGGCCAGCAACGACAATCCGGAGCTTCAAGGCTTGGGCAAGAAACGCAGGGCCCGGCCGCTCTACAAGGAACCCGACCCATCCTCCGCTTGGGCAACAGACACTTATACCTTCATTGGGTGGACCGAAGAGCGCAACATCGACGTCACGGATCCGGATGCTCTCACAGAATTCAAGCGCGTGCTCGAGTGCACGATCGTTGATCAACGTGCGGGGGCAGCACCCATTCCACTGCCAATGACCGCTCCTGCCCCGACAACCGTGTCGGGAACTGGGACTGGATACATTGATCTCGGCACAGACTGGGCAAATCTTCGCATACGGGGAACATGGACCCGTTCCCGTAAATGGTCGGGAGGTCCAGCCACTCCTTACGCCGAAGTTTTTTGGCACAACAACTGGCAGGATTTCCAGAATCAAGCCACTCCTGCCTCAGCTATCGCAGAACCTGCCCTGAATTTCGTGACGAAAGTGCAGAATCGGGATAATAGTGTGTGGACTCAGGACACCTCCCTGCAGCCCGCCCAGGAAATCACCCCAAAAGGGCGTTACCTGATCCTGCGGACTGGCGCATCCTTTACCAATGTGACCCAGTTTCTCATCACCGGACGGCTGAGCAGCGAGCCTTCGGGGACGCTCCGGGCACTCCCGGTAAGCGCTGCGGGCAGCGTGGATGGACATCCCAATCTGCACAACCTGGCAACCGCATTTGACGAAGACACCGAACTCGATGCGGCCCGCAACCTGAACTTCCTTGGAGCGTGGATACGGCCACGTATATCCGATTTCCCGATCAGTTTCGCGGACGCAACACGGGCCCGTTATGCCGCTGCGAAAGGAATCTCCGTGCCCAGCAAGGATGCCCTGAAGACGAACAGTGCCCTTTACAATGACTACTTCAGTTGGTGGAGGGATCAGCGCAAGGCATTCCTCACCGCAGTTCGGGACTACCTTCGGCAATACCTCGGCGATGGTGCGCTGGTGCTTTATACTTGGGATTACTCGGAACCCGGTGTGGTGCATCCAAACAAACCCGTTCGCATGATCAGCGAGGAGCCGGAATACTGGCAGGACAAACTTCCGGGAACGAACTCGATTTCCTATCCGTTCCGACGTGCCGTGGAGGAAAACCTGCATTTCGAGGCAATGGAAAGGGAGCGATCCAACGTGGAAGGAGCGGAATGGGGGCACACACACCCGAGGGGCGATCCACTGAACTACAAAGACACCCCGAACGTGTACATGACCTATGTCATGAACAAACTCTATTCAGTGGCAAAGCCCGAATGGATGGAGGCCTATCAGAATGGCACGGGACTGGCAATGATCCGCCACTTCAGCCTCAATGAAAACAACACCAATGACCATTCCGATGCCTGGGATGGCATGGGAAACCGGATCGCCGGCTACTATGTCGCCAACATGGAAGCACACGGTCCCTACTCCATGCTTGCTGAAGCGAGGGCACTCGCATTGGGCAATCCCTACTACATGGGCTACTTGTCCTCAAACATCTTCAATCGTGGATTCCCGGGATACGCCCGTGCATTCAATGCAAACTTCCTCGCACTCCCCGCACTCCCCATGGACACGGTTGATGGGTACACCAGCGATCCCCACATTATCATGCGACGCATTATCACCCCTGGCAACGGCATCTGGATCGCCGCAATCAACATCGGATTCCACGACAAGCTAGCGGCTCGCATCACATTCCCATACTCGGGGGGAACCATCAAAACTGCTGTTGGCGGCCAGACGGTTACAGTGGATGATTCGAATTCGATCTCGCTCGACATGTATCCCGGCCAGCTTGTCACATGGCACCTCACGGGCAACCCTGTTCCATGGTTTCCTGACGCAGCCCAGACCTTTAACTACAGCGAAACCTCAACCGAAATCACCCTCACGGGGATCAAAGGAGCGGTTGCAGCACTTGAGATTCCCGGGACCATCAACGGAAAGCCCGTTAGGCGGATCGAGGCTCAGGCATTTATGGGCCGATCGGATGTCATCTCCGTCTCCATTCCATCATCGGTGCGGGAAATCGGATCCAACGCCTTTTCCAACTGTTCCAATCTGGCGATGTTGATATTGGCAGAGGGAGTGCAATCCATAGAAGAACAGGCATTTGCATGGGTGCCCAACCTCACGCACCTCTATCTACCCGCAAGCCTCACCTCGCTGGATCCCACGGCCTTCATCGGGTGTCAGCGCCTTGCACAAGTCACAGTCGCAGCGTCCAATCCATCCTTCAGCGCCAACGGAGGTGTCCTGTATTCAAAGGACGCAAAGACACTCAGACTCTACCCTCCTGCGATTTCAAACCTGAGTTTCACGGTTCCTGAATCGGTCACGACCATTGGCCCGTGGGCCTTTGCAGGCGCTGGAAATCTGGAGAGCGTGATCCTTCCCGCCGGGCTCGAGACCATCCAAACCGGGGCATTCTTCGGGTGCCAAAAACTCGATGCAGTGTCGCCACCATCTCAACCATAGTATCCCCGCCATGAAACGTCTCGCCTGGATCCATCTCGCACCGGGGCTCCTCGGGCTCTCGTCTTCCCTCATCGCAGATTACCGGGTCTGGGAGACTGCGACACGTTCCAGTCGGCCTGTGTCATTCGGCTGCGGTGCTTGCCTGACGCGTAGCGCGACAGGCTGCGCTCTCGAAAAATGCCCGGTCTTTGTCTGACAAGGATTCGATCCCGTTGAACTTCACTTCCTCGATAACCGCTTGCGGAAAGAACCTCCTGCGGAACCAGAGAGCAACGTGAACAAGTCCGATCAGCACGGGCACTTCAATGAGCGGACCGACCACCGTGGTGAACGCCACACTCGAGGCGACCCCGAATACGGCAATGGCAACCGCGATCGCGAGCTCGAAGTTATTGCCGGCCGCTGTGAAGGCGAGCGTTGCACTCCTCGAATAATCGGCACCGGCCAGTTTGCCCGTGAAGAAACTGACGACAAACATCACGATGAAATAGCAGGTCAGCGGCACAGCAATCCGCAGCACATCGAGTGGAAGCTTCACGATGGTGTCACCCTTGAACATGAACATCACCACGATCGTGAAGAGCAACGCGATCAGGGTTATCGGGGATATGGTTGGAATGAACTTCCGATCATACCATTCATGTCCTTTGAGCGGAATCAAGATGACCCGGCTGAGAATCCCCGCTGCAAACGGAATACCGAGATAGATCATCACGCTGATGAAAATCTCGCCGATCGTCACATCCGTCACCGTTTTCCCTCCGATGCCTTGAACCGTCGACAGATCAATTCCAATCATGCCCGGCAACCAAGTGATGAATACCCATGCGTAGACTCCGAATAAGAGAATCTGGAAGACACTGTTGAATGCCACCAACCCCGCACAGTATTCCGAGTTTCCCTTGGCCAGCTGATTCCAGACGAGCACCATGGCGATGCATCGTGCGATGCCCACCAGAATCAGGCCCACCATGTATTCCGGTTTGTCATGAAGAAAGGTGGCGGCCAAGGCGAACATCATCAGCGGACCAACGATCCAGTTCTGCAGCAGCGAGATCCCGAGGATTCTCGTATTGGAAAAGACCTTCGGCATCTGCTCATACTTCACCTTCGCGAGCGGTGGATACATCATCAGGATCAAACCGGACGCGATCAGCAGATTGGTTGTCCCCACGGTGACGGGCGCGAAAAACCGCTCTGGATCGGAGATGAGAAAATATCCGATTGCCACGCCAAGCGCCATGGCAACGAAAATCCAGACCGTCAGGAAACGATCCAGAAGGGACATTTTTATGGCTACAGATTCACTCATAATACAAAGATTCCGGGTCACTTATTTGTGGTTTTGCCTAATTCACAGGAATCGATCCCGTTAACCCGCTTCGGGTCCAGACCTCCGGCTTGGCTAGGCGGAAATTTGCCGGCTTTGTCACGGGGATTAGGGCCATCCTCGCGATGGTTTTCAGGCAACTGCATCCCTGTATCCATCCGCATAAGCTTCAAATACCATGCGGATCTGATCGCGAATGCGACGGAAGGCATCGATTTCGGATTCGCCCGGGCGGGCGGCTTTCGGGGGATCATCAAACCCGTAGTGGTGACGCAGCACCTTCCCCGGAAATACCGGACAGGATTCGTTGGCATGGTCACAGACGGTGATCACGGTATCGATCCCCGCATTCAGAAACTCGTCCAGGTGTTTTGAACGGTGCCCGGAGATATCAATGCCAATCTCATTGAGCACTTCGATCGCCAATGGATGCACGTATCCAGCCGGTTTTGAACCGGCACTGAACACCTCAAACAGATCGCCCGCCACGTGCCGGAGAATACCCTCCGCCATGTGGCTTCGACATGAGTTTCCGGTGCAAAGAATAAGTGTTTTGGTTTTTTTCATGTAATACTCCTTGTTATCCGCAGCAACAACCTGGACCGCAGTTGCCTGAAGCCGAAGGTGTAGTTTTGCTCAATACACCATAGCCGCCAAGAATGACCCGACGGATGGGCTTGCCAGTTTCCGGATGCTTGGTCAGTGGCACATCATGTATGCTCTGCTGAATTTCGAACAGCTCTGGTTCAATATCACTTTTTTCAGGTATGGATTCATAAACGTAGGTGATCATATTACTTTTATTTATTTATTTTATTATACCATCAGCTCATATTGGTTGTTTGTGTTCAGCTATCGACATCACCTTTGACGAGGTAGTTAAGCCCATTGATACCAACCGGGTCGACAGGGCACCAGTCGATGCCATAGGCAGCGCCTCCAGAATGCTTTTCGAGAACCTCCCTTATGTATGGAATCTCTGTCCGACCACGGGATGCCAGAAGAGGATCTCTGGTAGCAACTCCGGCCAGGCTTTGATTGATGACCCAGGCGTATGGCTCGATGCCAGCCCGGCGTAGATCTGCCTGCAGCGCTGCAGCTTCATGAACTGGCGTTGCTTCCGGCAACGTCACAAGAATGACCCGGCTGAAGTCCGGATCGCGCAATCTGGGAAGCAGCTTTTCTATTGCCTCCGAATGCTTGGTTGTTCGACTCTGACGGCCCAGTTCTCGGTGATAAGCTTCGGATGCGTCAAGTAAAAGCAATGTGTGACCAGTTGGGGCGGTATCCAACACCACGAATCCGTCTTCGCCCCGCGCTACCGTTCTCGCAAACGCACGGAAGACCGCAATCTCCTCGGTACAAGGCGAACGAAGATCCTCTTCGAGCAACGCCCGACTCTCGGGATCGAGGTCCGATGGCTGTTGCGACATAACCTCCTCGACATAGGCTTTCGTCTCGGCTTTGGGATCAATTCGATCCACCGAAAAAAATCCAGTCGCCCCGCCAAGAGCATCCACAAGATGGGCGGCGGGATCTGTCGTGGAAAGATGAACCTTCGCCCCTCGCTCTGCCAGAGCAAGTCCCAGTGCAGCGGCTACAGTAGTTTTTCCAACACCGCCCTTGCCCATGGTCAGAACAACACCTTTGCCTTTAGTAACGATACGGTCTGCCAAAACCCCAAGCCCATCCAGAAAATGTAAATCGATGCTTGTTTCCGGCTTTTCCATCACAGTTGGACTGGATTCAAAAAAGGATTTCAATGCTTCCAGACCGACCAGATTATAGGGTAACAACGGAGCCACATAGACGGTCAGGGACCGAAGAAAATCAGCCTCAGATTCCAAGGCTGTCGCCTGCCTCTCGGACCAACGACGGGCAACAGGGTCTTCCAGTTCGGAGGGAACGAACCAACCGTTGATCGCCAGACTCTGGTTTCCAATTCCAAGATCATGCAGTTCAGCCCATGTCCGGCGGGCTTCTTTCAGAGCAGCTTTCTGCGCCCTTGCAACAAGTATCACACGGGTTCGATCAGCATCCTTAAGCGTCCCCACTGCTTGAGCGTAAAGCTCACGTTGCTTCTCCAAACCCGCCAGCGGACCCAGACATGAGCTACCGCTGGTGTTGTTGTTGAGGAAACTGGTCCATGCCTGAGAGAGAGCCATCAAGCGAAGGGTGTGGCCCGTGGGCGCGGTATCGAAAATAATGTGGTCGAATGCTGCGGCGCTGTCTCCACCTAGAAACCCGGTGAACTCGTCGAACGCTGCAATTTCCATCGTACATGCACCCGAAAACTGCTCTTCCATTTCCCGCAGTGCAGCCTCCGGAAGAATTCCCCGCATTGGCCCAACCATTCGCTCCCGGTAAGCCGCAGCCGCCGAATCGGGTTCGATGTTCAAGGCGAAAAGATTGTCAATTCCGGGAACAGCACGAGGTTCACGACCCAACTCCAAACCAAGAACCTCGTCCAGATTTGATGCCGGATCGGTGCTGACAAGAAGCGTGGGTTTCCCCATACTGGCAAAAGCCAAAGCAGTAGCCGAGGCTAGCGAAGTCTTGCCCACACCACCTTTTCCAGTGAAAAAATAGTAACGCACTGGAATTTTTAGCAGCGCGGGGACGGGTTTGGGATCAATGGCTCCGAGAATATTCATAACATTAATTGTTGGCTTAATTTGTTTATAATCTGCTCAACTGATGCCAGTATTGATTATTGGATTTAGATGAAGCTATGCGATATCGCGAGCACCTGGTCTTGCCCGCTCAATCCAGGCGGCGCGCTCAGATTCATCGGGATATCGGCCCTTGATTTCCAATACTTCGTCAATGAAAGTTAATGGCAGAGCCTGGGTTCCGTCCTTCTCGAGAATCTCCCGGACTTCCCTGTTTTGAGCGAAGGATATCGGCTGTTGCGCCAGATTGAAACGCTCGACTTTCACACCCAGCCCACTCATCTGGGATAGCATGCCTGACACCCGAACAAGGGTGGGATCCACTTCAGGACCGCAAACTCCCGAGGAACAGCACATGGCGGGATCGTATATCGTGATTTTTTTCATAGTAATTGAGTCGATGTATGTGGCAGGACGAGTCTGTTAAGCCTTCGCCTCAGCACACAACTTGGCAAAGGGCCCTTATTTTTGATGGAAGGTCGGAACAATCACCTGAAGTGATTTCCTTTACCGTCCGGTCACGGCGCTCAAGGTCACCCCCAAAGAATGATTCCTCATTGCGGAGATCCCGGATGCACTTCAGGTTTACCTCCAACAATGGCCCAAGTTCATCTGACAGACGGCATATGGTCCAGTTGTAACACCGTTCCGTCGTTACAAATCCAGCCTGCTTGAGCACCTTCAGATGACGGGATACCTTAGGTTGATCCATTTCAAGAATAACAGCAAAGTGACATACGCACAACGGGCCGTCGAGCAACAGGTTGAGCATACGCAGCCGGGTCTCATCGCAAAGACAACGGTATGCAGTCAGGAGTTTCATACCATCGAATATTCGCCTGGGCGTATATTTGTCAAATCCGTCGGATGGATTATTCCCTCATGAAGAATCGAGACCGACGTTGGGCGACTCCAAGCGAAAAAACCCTGTTCCCGTCATGCTATCAACCCCGAAAATTGAGATCATGGCGATTTGTCAGACTTAAAAGAACCCACTCCCCCACCGCCTGAACAAGGATCAATAGGACTCCCCGATCCGCCAGAGCTATTGGTTGTCTTTTGAATGTCCGTCCTGAGTCGGCTTGCAATGCCCCATCTCAGGTCTTTTCAACACAAAGGTGGTACACTTTGGGTGCTGACCGGCAGATTTCCCCTTCGGATACGGCCCGGCGACACCCCATCATGTCGGGGAGTCGAGTCAGAAAATGGCCATCCTCTTTGACTTCGCATTGATCATATCAACAGTATAATAAAGACCATGGCTCTTTATTATGGATATTTTCGATCCGGTGGAGAATCCTTATTCTGGAAGGGAGATTTATGAAGCGAAAGCGTATGATTATTGAGGATGGCATCTATCATTTGATGAGCCGTTGTTGCCTCGGCTCCCACTTGCTGGAGGATGAGGAGAAAGAAATGCTCATCCGGATGATGCACCGACAGGCTGCATTCTGCGGGGTGGACCTTCTGGCCTACTCGATCATGTCGAATCATTTTCACATCTTGGCGCAGGTACGGCATGAGAAGCCAAAAACCGATGAGGAGCTATTGCGACGGTTCCGCCTGCTGCATGAGGGGCATCGCATCTCGCCGTATTCGATGACTCCGGATGCGCTCGAGAAAGCGTTGCAGCAGAATGATGGGGTGGCCCAGCGTTTGCGGGAGGCACTGCTTGCGCGCATGGGGGATGTGTCGGTGTTCATGCGCGAGCTCAAGCAACGTTTCAGTATCTGGTATAACCACCAGAATGGAAACCGTGGAACCCTTTGGATGGATCGCTTCAAGAGCCTGTTGGTGGAACCGTCGTTGCATGCGATGGCGACGGTTGCGGCTTACATCGACCTGAACGCGGTCCGCTCTGGGCAGGTGGATGATCCGGCGGATTACCGCTTTTGCAGCTATGCCGCTGCAATGGGAGGAAAGGAATCCGCGATAGAGGGATACCGGCTGATCTACGGTGGCCGTAGCTTTGCCGATGCAATAGCCGGGTATCGATTGTGCCTTTTTGGAAAAGGAGCCAAGCCAAAGGGCGAAAAGGAAAAGGACCGCGGCGTGATTTTGGAGGAGAAGTTGGATGAGGTGATCCGCAGCGGAGGGAAGGTCGAGATGTCGGAGCTGTTGCGCCGCAGGGTCCGCTACTTCAGCGATGGGATGGCGATCGGTTCCAGGCTCTTCCTCAAAGAGATCTATGGGCAACACCGGGAATGTTTCCCGGAGAGCCGAAAAGCCCGTTTTGCAACAATGAAAGGAACAGACTGGGGTGGACTACAGGTTGTCCGTGACCTCAAGGTCAATCTTTTCGGATAAGCAGCGAATCTCGTCCAGCCTCATGGAGCAAGAATCCGATCTTCCGGTAATCTGAATTCCTCCCGCAAAGTCAGCCAGAAGAATGTTTGACAGTTTCGCGAATTCGCGAAATTGTCCGGCCATCATGCAAGCTGCAGTCCTTTCGCCAACTGTCGTCCAGAAACAACCGATCACCGCAGATCAGGTGTTCAAAGCATTGGGACATCCTGCCAGGACCGCCATCGTGAAAAAGCTTGAGACCGGAGACCAATGTGTTTGCGAGCTATTGAAGGATCTCGGGCTGGGCTGGTCCTCCGTATCAAGGCACCTATCGGTTCTGAAGGAAGCGGGCGTGGTAACGGACGAACGCCGCGGAATGCAGATATTCTACCATCTCAACCTACCCTGCGTCACGCGGTTCATCCATTGCCTCGAATCATCCGACCCGGACGATACGCCACTCCCCTGCTGCTCCTTCCAAAACAATTCCTCCGCAAGCCCCCAAAGCTGACCCCGTTTCCCACATGGACAAACGTAGAGAGTTCAAAATCGCCTTTCTTTTGGCTACGGTCTTCGCCGGATTCTATTTTCTGCCGGTCGGGCAAGCCCGATTCGATGGATCCGTTACCGAAGCACTCGAATTAACCAAATGGTATGCGAGGGAGCACGTTATCCTTTGCCTGCTTCCAGCCTTCTGGATTGCCGGAGCTATCGGCGCATTTGTCTCCCAGACTTCGGTGATGCGTTACCTTGGACCGAAAGCAAACAAGCTTGTGGCCTATGGGGTGGCATCGGTTTCGGGAACTATACTCGCCGTCTGCTCCTGCACGGTGCTTCCGCTGTTTGCTGGAATCTATCGCATGGGAGCAGGACTCGGCCCAGCGACCGCCTTCCTTTACTCCGGCCCGGCCATCAATGCTCTGGCGATCATCCTCACAGCGCGCATTCTCGGCATGCCATTGGGTCTGGGACGGGCGATTGGAGCCATTTTGTTCAGCGTCATCATTGGCCTGATCATGGCCTTCCTATTCCGACGCGAGGAACAGAACAAACAGGCAAACGCCGTCGCCATGCCCAAGGATAGCGAAGGACGGCCCCTTCGAGTGACAGCGGCTTTTTTTGCGACCATGCTGGGCATCCTCATTTTTGCCAACTGGAGCGGCGGAGACTCCGGAAGCGGGTTCTTCGGAGCCGTCTACTCAATCAAATGGTACCTGACCGCCGGGTTTGCCGTCCTCTTTGCCGTTGAGCTCTGGCGTTGGTATGCAATCCATCCCGCCCGTATCCTTATCGTGGCGGCACTCACGGCAACCGCCGCGCTCACACTCCCAACCGTTCCATCCGTGACCTTTCTCGTTGGCACGCTCGGCTTGGTCTGGTTGACGGCTGGGCGGTCGGATGAAGCCGGCGACTGGTTTGAGCAGAGCTGGACCTTTGCCAAGCAAATCCTCCCCCTTCTCTTCGCGGGTGTTCTGGTCGCTGGACTGCTCCTTGGACGTCCCGGACATGAAGGATTGATTCCGTCCGAGTGGATCAACTCCGCAGTCGGAGGAAACACCATCGGCGCTAACCTGTTCGCATCGGTTGCAGGAGCATTCATGTATTTCGCAACCCTTACAGAAATCCCGATCCTTCAGGGACTGATCGGCAATGGAATGGGTTCCGGACCCGCGCTCGCGCTGCTCCTCGCCGGTCCCGCTCTCAGCCTCCCCAACATGCTCGTCATCAACTCGGTAATGGGACCCCGCAAAACCACGGTTTACGTCATTCTCGTCATCATTATGGCAACCCTGAGCGGCTGGGGTTTCGGCGCCTTATTCGCCTGATCCGGAATGAACCCCAGTTCTCACAACAAAACACCTGACACACCTTCAAACAAAACAATCCCATGAAAGACATCAAAGTACTCGGAACCGGATGCAAGAAATGCCAGATGCTCGCCGAAACGGCAGATCAGGCCGCCAAAGAGATGGCGATTGAATACTCGCTTGAAAAGGTCACGGACCTCAACGCAATCATGAGCTACGGCGTCATGTTCACCCCGGCACTCGTCATCGACGGGGAAGTCAAAGTCTCAGGAAAAGTCCCATCCATTGAAGCGGTCAAACTTCTCCTGGCATGATCGAGAACACCCTCAAACTTGCCGGATTCACCAACTTTCATCCTATACGGGTCACCGATCCCGGCTTCGTGAAGGGAAAGAGCGACACCTCCGAATCTTCCATACGGAAAGTGGCAGAGGCCGCCTATTCGAGGCTCTAATCACTTCAACCCCAAATTGACCAACCAAACAGAATCCAAACCATGAAAACCGGACTCCCACTGATCGCCATTCTTCTCCTCTCCTTCGCATTCCAATCACAGGCTGAGAACGAACCAACATCCGTTCCCGACAGCAAACCCGCCCTGCCCCGGCTGGTGGATTTGGGAGCCGAGAAGTGCATCCCATGCAAGATGATGAAGCCGATCCTGGATGACCTCACGCAGAACTACACGGATCAGTTTCAAGTGGAATTCATCGACGTATGGAAGAACCGGGAAGCAGGAGCTACCTACGGCATCCGGATGATTCCCACCCAGGTATTCTTCGACCCCTCCGGCAAGGAGCTCAGCCGCCACGAAGGATTTCTCGCAAAAATGGACATCCTTGCCACCTGGCAGAAACACGGCATCACCATAGTGGAACCTGCTACGCAAGCTGAATGAAAGGTCTCGAGTCCGTATTCATATCGCTCACCGATGCGCTGATGGGTGCTCCCATGCTCGCGCTCGGTGCAGCCTTCGCATGGGGCGTGTTGAGTGTCGTCCTCAGCCCATGTCACCTTGCCAGCATCCCGCTGATCGTTGCCTACCTCCAGGGCGGGCAACGACTGTCTAACGCTCGAGCCGCGGGACTTTCGACGCTCTTCGCAGTGGGAATCCTCATCTCAATCATCCTTATCGGAGCCTTAACAGCAGCCGCCGGGCGCATGATGGGGGATATCGGTCCATGGGGAATCTATGCGGTGGCCCTGGTCTTTTTCCTATTCGGACTCCACCTGCTCGGATGGCTGCCCCTGCCGGAAAACTGGATCCCGAAACCCACCCAGACCCGGGGAGGTCCACTGGGCGCAATGGGATTCGGGCTAGCCTTCGGAATCGCGCTCGGCCCATGCACCTTCGCCTTCATGGCCCCGGTCCTTGGGATCACATTCGGGATCGCCGGGAGTCAGCCCATCTTCGCGTTTTCCCTGGCCGCATTGTTTGCAGTGGGACACTGTTTTGTTATCTCCTTTGCGGGAGTATCCAGCACATGGGTGCAGCGATGGCTCAACTGGCAAAATGATGGACCCTCCGGCAAATGGATGCGGCGCGGCTGCGGACTGCTCGTGATACTCGGCGGCGTCTACCTCGTGACAACCGCCTGAGGGAGAAAACCAGCCTGCAGGTTCTC
>JAQVLM010000336.1 GCA_028704125.1 Opitutales bacterium | reverse complement strand
CCCAACACGCCCACTACGCGGTTGAGCAGGGTTCCGGCATGGCAGCCTCCGGCTACCGCAGCATCCGAGCACAGCACAACGACTGAAACCTTGTCGCCCATTTCCGCGCCGAGCACAACGACACCATTGTCCATCTGCTTGACCATATGGGCCGCCATTCCCCGCAATTCATTCGGATTGCCGCATTCCACCTGAGCCACCACCCTGGGGTATCCCCCAACGACAACAGCCGATGCCAACAACCCTGCGAGGTCTTTCATCCCCTCCTTGCGCTTGAGATCGGCCAATTCCTTCTCCAATTGACGCTTGTGATCCACCAGTTCGTGGCTCCGCCGCCCCAGTTCGGCAACCGTCACCCCGAGAGCCGAGCTCGCGTCCTCTACCTGATGCAACAGACCATCCAACCAACTTCCAAAAGCCCCTCCCGCAATCGCTTCAATCCGTCGCGAACCCGCGGCAATGGATGACTCTTGAACGATTTTCAAATATCCGATCTCAGCCGCTTGTTGAACGTGAGTCCCGCCGCAGAGCTCCTTCGAGTATCCACCGATATCGACCACCCGCACCACATCGCCGTATTTGTCCTCAAAAAATGCAATCACATCCGCCGGCTTCTCATCAAACGGAGTCTCAAAGGTCACCACCGGATCATTCTCGAGGATCTTTTCATTCACCATCCGCTCGATGGTCGCCAATTGATCCGGAGAAACCTTCTCAAAATGGCTGAAGTCAAAACGCAGACGGTCCGGGGTCACCAATGAACCCGCCTGCCGCACATGGGATCCAACCACTTTCCTCAGTGCCCAATGCAGCAAATGGGTTGCCGAATGGTGCCGCTGGATCGCCTTCCTGCGGTTCACATCAACCGATAAACGGCATTCCGATCCAACCAAATCCTCACTCACGCAATCGCGAACCCGGTGCAAATAAACCCCATCCGCATCGATCCAGGTTGTTTCAACCGGAATATCCCGCCCGGAAACCGAGACCTTCCCCGAATCCCCGACCTGTCCACCCTTCTCTCCATAGAATGGAGTCTCAGCAAATACCAAGTCACAGAATCCCTCACCGGCCCGCACCGCGGCCAACCGCGACGAGAAGTCAACCCAGTTTGCCGGATTAAATCCCACGAAACGGGTGGCCTCTGCACCATCCCCACTGCGCACCGCCACCACCGACTTCTTCTGTGCCGCACGGGACTGCGCCCGCTGGTTTTCCATGTGACCGTGGAATCCAGCCTCGTCAACCGACAGCCCACGCTCACGCGCCAGCAGCTGAGTCAGATCCAGCGGAAACCCATAGGTATCGTAAAGGGTAAAAGCCTCCAGCCCGCCAATCGCACCGGATGCAGCCACCTTCTCAAACTCGGCCAGCCCACGATCCAGCGTCCGCTCGAAGGCGGCTTCCTCGCTGGCCAACACCTTCCTTAACAACTCATGACGCTCCACCAGCTCAGGAAACACTGCCCCGAGGGTCTGCAGCACCGGATCCACCAGTTTCACGAAACTGCCAGCCTCCAGATTCAATCGCCGCCCCCAAAGCACCGCACGCCGCAGAATCCGGCGAAGGACATAATTGCGCCCTTCGTTCCCCGGCAAAATCCCGTCTGCGACCGCACAACACAAACAACGCGCATGGTCCGCCAACACCCGGAACGCCACATCTTTCAACTCCACAGCGGTCAGGTGCTCCGGATCGACCGGAAGCGTCCCGGCGTAAACATGGCCGCTCAGCTGACTCAAAAGATCAAAGAAGGGTGTGAAAATATCCGCATTGTAATTGCTCGGCGGACACTTGAACTCCGTGAAACCCTTGGTGGTGGCAAAAATCCCGGCCACCCGCTCAAAACCCATGCCGGTATCCACGTGCTTGTGCTTGAGTGGAACCATACTGCCATCCTCGCAGGCATTGAACTGGATGAACACATTGTTCCAGATCTCAATACACCAGGGACTGCCCGCGTTCACCTTGTCGCCACCATTTTCCGGAGTCAGATCCATGTGGATTTCCGAACACGGACCACAGGGCCCCGTGTCGCCCATCATCCAGAAATTGTCCTTTTTCCCTCCTGTCACAATGTGCTTGGCCGGATCCAATCCTGCCTTCTCAAAAATCGCCTTCCAAATCGCGTATGCCTCGGAATCAAACTCCGCCGGATCGCCATCGCCCGGTTGATACACCGTAGCGTACAAGCGCTCCGCCGGCATCTTCCACACTTGCGTCAGCAACTCCCACGACCAAGCGAGCGCTTCCTTTTTGAAATAGTCTCCAAAAGACCAGTTCCCCAGCATCTCGAAAAAGGTCTGATGGTAGGCATCAAAACCCACATCCTCCAGGTCGTTGTGCTTGCCGCCGGCGCGGATGCACTTCTGCGTGTCGGCCACCCTCGACGCTGGAGCCTCTCTTTCACCGAGAAAACAAGGCACAAACTGGTTCATTCCCGCATTCGTGAAAAGCAGATTCGGAGCGGTGGGCAGCAGCGATGCGGATGACACAACCCGGTGATTCTTGCTGGCAAAAAAATCGAGAAATGACTGTCTGACAGATGCGGAGTCCATGTGCGCAGAAAATCCTCCAAGTGCCGCGCTTTCAATCCCTTTCTTCCCTCCTTACCGCCGAAAATCACCCCAATCCGCAATGGGATCAATCTTGCCAAGTCCAAACGAATGGACTATCGTTCCACAATCAGACTCGTCTCCCCATCGGAAACCGGTCAGCGTCTTCCCCATTATGGTTCCTGTCCGGATCAGGGTTCCTGACTCCTTTCCATCGTCTTCTCCCTTCAGTTTGTAATCGTCCTCCAAACCCCTCTTTGCGCCATGCATGCACCTGACACCGCAAGCCCCGAAACCGATCTATTCTGGATGGGACACGCCCTCTCCCTCGC
Organism: Opitutales bacterium; assembly: GCA_028704125.1. Lineage (GTDB taxonomy): Bacteria > Verrucomicrobiota > Verrucomicrobiia > Opitutales > JAFGAQ01 > JAFGAQ01. The sequence goes on along the minus strand of JAQVLM010000336.1, from coordinate 1,361 downwards.
CCGAATGGCCTGGGGCGAGACCCATCCCAATCCAATGGTCGGCGCCGTTGTTGTCCACAACAACACCGTCCTGAGCGAAGCCTACCATGCGCGCGCCGGAGAGCTTCACGCCGAGAGGCTCGCGCTGCTTTCGCTCGCCAACCAGACAAGGGAAACCCTCCGGCAATCCACCCTCTATGTCACGCTGGAACCCTGTTCCTCCCACGGCCGAACCCCACCCTGCACCGATATCATTCTAGCATCCGGTATCGGAAGGGTTGTCATCGGAACCCTGGATCCAAATCCCCTGCACAACGGCAAGGCGATTGCCATCCTCCGCAATCATGGGATCGACGTAACCGTAGGCGTCCTCGACGAAGAATGCGCGGACCTCAATCTCATCTTCAATCACTGGATTCACAAAAAGACCCCCTTTCTCGTTGCCAAGTGCGCTACCACCCTTGATGGACGCATCGCCACCCGCACTGGCGCCTCCCGCTGGATCACCGGCGAACAATCGCTCGCGGACGTCATGCGCTGGCGCCGTTTGTTCCCGGCCATCGCAGTCGGCGCCGGAACCGTTCTCTCCGACAACCCGGTTCTCACTTCGCGCATCCCGGACAAAGAGCCATGGTGCCCCGTTCGTATCGTCTTTGACCGGCACCTGCACACCCTCGAAAGCGCGGACCAATGGCACCTTTACAACGACTCATGGGCATCCCGCACGGTCGTGGTCACCACCGGCAGGCACCCCGCCCATCTCTTTGCCACCATTCAAGCCAAGGGAGTCCGGGTCTGGCCCTTCCCAATGGACATGAACGGTAAATTCCCTTGGGAAGCCTTCCGCCACCGCTGTGCGCAGGAGTCCATCTATGGCGTTCTCATTGAAGGGGGATCCAACCTTCTCTCCGATCTGCTTGGCTCCGGTCAAGCCGACTACCTCATGGCCTATCGGGCTCCGATTCTGTTCGGCGACGATCACGCGCTCCCGCTCTTCGCAGGGCTTGCGCCATCCACCCCACAGCAGGCGCTGCGCCTGACAAAGGTGCGGCATGCCATTCTCGGAGAAGACCAGCTCCTCCGCGGCTTTATGCAGCCCAGTGCCTGTCTGGACCGGATGAGCCGTTAACACCACATCCCCTTTTCATCCGAGCATGGACCTCATCGTTGTTGACCACGACTGGATGCCTTTCCTTCAGGAGGAAATCCTCCGCTCATTCCCGCAGGCCAGTTTCGATGCATCATCCGACACCCTGCTTCAGGTCGACGGGATCTCAATCGCCGCAGATACCCGTCTGGCCTTTGCACGGCAGCTGCTGCCAAATGCGGTTCCCATCCAGGCGAAATCTGTCAAATCATGGGCAGACGCAATCACAACCGCC
>JAQVLM010000335.1 GCA_028704125.1 Opitutales bacterium | reverse complement strand
GTCAACGAGGCCCAATATAATGAGTAAAAAACTGTTTCATCCGGTGGCGGACCTGAGGAAGGTTTGTTTTGTTTTGTTTTTGTGTCTGGGTTTGTCCCCGTTGCTTGGCCAGCCCGCGGATAGCGGGGGAGTGCAGAATCCGCGGGAGTTGAGATCGCAGCTTCAGTCGCTGCAAGGCGCGGACCGAATCCCTGTGCTACTCGACCTGACTGGCAATAGCGTTGGTTTGTCCGCAGGCGAACGTCTGGAGTATGCAAAGGAGGGCCTCCAGCTAACCCGCGAGGATTCGGGGAAGGATGCGAGGACCGGTTTTTTGTTGAGCGGCGCCTTGGCGGCATTGGAAGCGGGGCAGCGTGAGCTCGGACTCTTGTATGCGAGTGAGGCGTTGGAATTGTCCACGCAGTTGAACAATGGTGCGGCAAAAGCGAGAGCCCTCTATCTTGTGGGCAAGTCCCATATTGAGGCGGGTGGCCATCTTGAAGGGATCCGGAACCTGATGGCTGCGCGAAATGCGTATCAAGAGTCGGGAGATCGGGAAGAAGCAATACCCGCGATGCACGAATTGGCATTCGCCTATTTGATTGCGGATTCTCCAGATCGGGCGTTTTTGGTCGCACAGGAGGCGGTGGATTTATCCCGGAATGCAGGTGATCCCGCGAAAACCGGAAAGAGCTTACAGGTGTTGGGGCAGATTAACCTGACCCACGCCCGTGCACTTAAGGAGAGAACGAGCGCGTCCTCGGCTGGTGTTGATGAGCCGGATGGAGCAAAGGGCTTGTCGGTCGATGTTGCGAACTACGTGAGGGCGGCAATCGATTCGTTTTCGGAGGCGATAAGCTCCTATCAGGAAGCGAAGTCCAGTCAGGGTGTTTCGGATTGTGAGATACTGAGGGGCGAGGCCCATTTTTTTCTGCAGGATCTGACGGCGCCCGAGTCGATCCGCAAGTCCAAAAAGCGTGGGAACTTCCGGGGCTTGAGTGATGAGCAGGAGCGTTATGTCCGCACTTTGGTGGGTGATTCAATGAAGGAGGCGGGAGAAGGTCGGTTGGACGAGGCTCTCCAAAAGCTGGATGCGGGAGTGGCCCATCTGAATGATCTTGGTTTGACGGCAGTTACGCCGTATGTGCTGTATCACAAGGCGGATGTCGCGATCCGGAAGGGTGCGATGGACCTCGCGGTGACTTCCCTACAGGCGGGACTTGGTATTGCCGAAGAATCCGGAAATGCGGCTCAATTGAGGGACTTGTATGGGTTGAGTGCCCGCATTCACAAGAAGGCTGGACGTTTGGCTGAAGCGTTGTCCGCATTCGAAAAACATGCTTCCTATGCCGCGCAAGTGAGCGCTGAGGAGTTGGATGGTCGATTGAACGAGGTGATGTCGAGAATGTGGGATCAGGAATTGCGGTCCCGTGAAGCGATTGAGGCGAGCCGGACAGAGGCCGACAAAATTGCTGCGGGATATGATGCTGAGAAAAAAACGGCGCTGATGGTCGCCGGTGGTGTTGCAGGTGCTGTGTTGTTGATCCTCGTGTTGATGATGGTGAAACTCGGGGGGCGAAAGAAGGCCCTGTTGAAAGCACAGGCTGAATCGAAGCAGCTCACAGATCAGTTGAAGCAAGCCGAGATCAACCGGAATGCGGTTTTCAAGAACCTTGGACAGGAGCTGCGGACCCGGATCACGGGAATCACCGGGACGGTTCCATTGCTGCATGACAGTCAGTTGAACCCGTTCCAAGAGTCTTGCATGAACATTATCGAGATGAGCACCCGGGCCGTGTCTCACCTCATCGACGACATTTCGGATTTGTCGCGATTGGAGTCGGGTGATTTTCAGCTTCGTGAAGAAGAGCTCAATCTTGTTGGTTGTGCGGAGCGGGCATGTCAGTTCTTCGAACTCGATTCGTCCCGGCCGCAGGTGGAGATCATTTGTGAGGTACCGACGCATCCCATGCCCAAGGTGAAGGGGGACCCGGATCGCATCCAGCAGGTGCTGGTAAACCTGATCGGGCGTGCCTGCCTGCATGTGGATCAAGGCTCGATTCACTTGAAGCTTGAAATTGAAACGGTTCCGGAGACCCGCTCGGTAATTGCCAGGTATGCGATCCACGATACCGGATCGGCCATGAGTGCGGAAGAGGCCAAGGCGTTGTTTGAGAAGGTTACGTTGGTTGAATCCGCTCCATCACCCATGCGGGCGGAGAGCATGCTTGGGATCCCGATCACTCGTATTCTGGTGGAAGCAATGAAGGGCAGTATTGTTGTGAACGCGGATCCGGGAGACGGGACAACCGTGACGGTCGCCTTTACCTTCCCAATCGAAGGCATGGCCAGTTCTTCCAACGAGTCGACCTTTGACCGGAACGCGGTTTTTGCGAGGAAGCGTGTGCTGGTGGTGGATGACAATCCGGTTTCAATGCGATCCGTGGATAAGCATCTTGCGGCTTGGGATATGGAGATCACTCAAGCCGGATCGGCAATTGAGGCTTTCAAAATCATCGAAGGCAGCAATCCGTTTGATGTGATGGTTGTGGATTCAAAGATGCCCATGATGGATGGCTTCGAGTTGGTTCAAAGGATAAAATCCCAGCCGCGGCTTCAGGATTTGCCAGTGGTTCTATTGGCGGCGATGTCCGAGGCCGACAAGTTCCGCGACGTGGAAAACCTGTCGCAGATTTACCTGACAACACGGCCGGTGCAAGTATCGGAACTGCGTGAGACGGTCCAGCAGGCGTTGGAGCGGAAGAAAGTGGTTCCGGTAGTGGCTCCGCAGAAACGTTTGGCGATTCCGGAACCTCCACGTCCCCCACCGCCCCGTCTAAGTCAGGCATCAATTGCCACGCGTGGGTTTGAGCGCGTCGCGGTACCGGCGAACGCGGCGATTCGAAAGGACCTGCGGATCCTGTTGGCGGAAGACAACGCGGTGAATCAAAAGGTTACTTCGCTGTTGCTCAAGAAACTGGGCTTTGTGATCGATGTTGTGAACAACGGGAAGCAGGCGGTTGAGGCGATCGAACAAGGGGCCTACGATATTGTGTTGATGGATAAGCAGATGCCGGAAATGGACGGGATTGAGGCTACCATGCGCATCCGTTCGATGACGCATGTGCGGCAACCGGTCGTGATTGCATTGACCGCTTCTGCCTCCCTTGAGGACGAAGTCGCATGCAAGCAGGCCAACATGGATCATTTCCTGACCAAACCCGTCCAGTTTGAGAAGGTGAAGGAGGCCTTGGCCTTTGCCACAGATCTCATGACCAGGCGTTCCCGGGCATCCCTTCCAGGTGGCGATTGAAGCCGGTTGTGTCCTGGTTCAAAGACTCCCATTTTATCGGGTTCACGATAAAATGGGATGGCGTTGCCTCCCGGATTTGACCTATATGTTGAGTCTATGGCAATTCATGCGACTGCGATCGTGAATCCCGGGGTCACGCTTGGGAATGACGTGGAGATAGGACCATTCTGTATTCTTGAATCCGGTGTTGTGATTGGAGACGGCACTGTATTGGAGTCTCATGTGGTGGTTCACAAGGGAGTGCGGATGGGCGCTGGTTGCCGGGTTCATCCGTTTTGTGTGATCGGAGATCTGCCGCAATACATTGGTTTTGACGCTGGCATTTCCAGCGGAGTAACGATTGGAGATGGCACCACGCTTCGGGAGGGAGTGACAATCCATCGCTCCATTTATCCCGATCAATCCACGGTGGTTGGTGCGAAGAATTATCTCATGGCCAATTCCCATGTGGCCCATGATTGTGTCCTTGAGGATAACGTTGTCCTGACAAACGGGGTATTACTGGCGGGGCATGTTCATGTGGCAACCCGTGCCTACATCGGGGGTGCGGCTGCTTTGCACCAGTTCGTTCGGGTGGGCGAGGGCGCGGTTGTCGGCGGCATGAGCACGATCACTCAGGATATTGCTCCGTTCCTGATGGTAACGGGACGGGACGAGGTGAATGGTTTGAACCTTGTCGGCCTGAAGCGCCGTGGACTATCGCGTGAAGTGATCAAGGATTTGAAGGCTTGTTTCCATGCGTTGTTTGATGTGCCGGGTAACATACGCCAGCAGGCTGCGTTGTTGCGGGAGTCGGGTTCGATGGGAAGGACTCCGGAAGCGCAGATATTCCTTTCGTTTTTTGAGGGAGGGAAACGCGGTTTTGCGGGTCTGAAGCGGAGAAACCGCGGATCGGGTGTATCTGCGGAAGGCGATACCGAATGATGAAGGCGTCCGGAAAAGTCGCGGTAACCTGCGGTGATCCTGC
>JAQVLM010000334.1 GCA_028704125.1 Opitutales bacterium | reverse complement strand
CCTGCGTTTCCACTCCGAAACGGGAAGAAAACTACACCTGGAAATCGAGCCGGGAACATTCCTGCTCGCAAACTCAGGCGCCGTACTGAGCCGTGTGGCGGATGTCGTTGACACAGGTAAAGAGGGTCATGTGTTTGTGAAGCTCGACACCGGCATGACCGATATCCTGCGCCCATCACTTTACGGATCGCAACACCCCATCGTTGTCCTTTCCGAATCGCAAACCGCTTCGGAACAGGTATCCTGCGTGGTGGTCGGGCATTGCTGCGAGTCGGGCGACCTGCTCACCCCCACGCCCGGTATCAACGACGAGTTGAGCGAACGGACCTTGATCAGACCGGAGATCGGATCCCTTGCGGTCATTTACGGCGCGGGTGCTTATTGCTCAGCCATGTCGTCGAAAAACTACAACTCGTTCCCCGAGTCTCCCGAGGTGTTAATCGATTCCAACCGCGACATCCAAATGATCCGGAGTCGACAGACCCTCGATCAGATGCTCCAGAACGAGCATCCGCTCGTCTGAAAAACACAGGAGACCATTCGAATGGGAAATTCTTTCGGCAATCTGTTCCGCATCAGCACCTGGGGTGAAAGCCATGGGGGCGGCATCGGGGTCGTAATCGACGGGTGCCCGCCACTCGTTCCGATCGATGAGCAGGAGATCCAGCGCGACCTCGACCGCAGGCGGCCCGGGCAAAGCGTGATCACAACCCAGCGCAAGGAAGCCGACGCCGTGCGGATCGTTTCGGGCATATGGCAAGGCAAGTCCACCGGCACACCGATCGCCATGCTCGTGGAGAACACCGATGCCCGTCCCCACGCATACGATGCGTTTCAGGATGCCTTTCGACCTTCCCACGCGGATTTTGCGTATCAAAGCAAATACGGCATCCGTAACCACGAGGGAGGAGGCCGCTCTTCAGCCCGCGAAACCATCGGGCGTGTGGCCGCCGGTTCCATCGCAAAACAGGTCTTGCGCCAAATCGCGGCAGTGGAAATCCGTGCCTACGTATCCCGGATTCACACCATTGCGATCCCGGAACCATTTGGGATCCCCTTTCCTTCGTTGGAACAGGTCGAGGCCAACATCGTCCGATGCCCCGACCCGGAGGCCGCCAGCCAAATGATCGACCGCATCAAAGAGGCACGCGGCGAAGGTGACTCGGTAGGAGGTGTCATCAGCTGCCGGATCCGAGGGATCCCGGCGGGCCTTGGGGTGCCCGTATTTGACCGCTTCGAGGCGGATCTCGCCAAGGCGATGCTCTCCATCCCGGCAACCAAGGGCTTTGAGATCGGGAGCGGATTCAGCGCACCCTTGCTCAAGGGATCCGAACACAACGACCTGCCTTTCCGGGATGAATCCGGACACATTCGCACGCGGACCAACCGTTCCGGTGGTGTTCAGGGCGGTATCACAAACGGTGAGGAAGTCTTCTTTCAGGTCGCTTTCAAACCAACTGCAACCATCCTCAAACCACAGCAGACCGTCGACAAGTCCGGAAACCCGGTGACGCTCGAAGGCAAGGGACGGCACGACCCATGCGTCGTCCCCCGCGCAGTCGTGATCGTCGAAGCCATGTCCGCTTTGGTGTGCATTGACCATTGGATGCGGCAGGTTGCGCAAAACGCTATCCTGCCTCCCAAAGGAAACGCATAAGGATCGCTATACAGCCCCTCCCAACCCTAACCATCATGGCACCCGACACCCCTTCGCAGAACGCGGAAAACCGCAGCACCTACCTGTTTCTCGGAATTGACACACCGGATCGGCTGGCCGCACTGGCCCAACTGGTGCGCTTCGCTGTATTCGATGGCCCGGTTGCCGTTGCTTTGCCGGAGGGCACCGATGCGTCCCTCATCCAAAACTGCCCACCGGCTACAGGGCCCCACCCTGTGACTTGTTCCTTCTGGGCGCTCTCACCCACCCATGTCGCCTTTGAAAAGGCTCCTGAGTGCCCATCCGACGCCTCGTTCTTCTTCATCGTCGGCGATGGTCGAACGGAACCCATTCACCTGATTGAGACGCTCGCCTATCAGGTCCAACAGGGTCGGCTTCAAATGGACCGGGTCATCACCTGGATCGACCTTTCGAAATGCCATGCATCCAAACCCGTCACCATATGGTACGATGCCTGCGCCCACTTCTCGGATTGCCTTTTGCTCGATAACCATTCCGGTCTCGAGCCCGCATGGATCGACCGCTACATTGAACGTTTCACGTCACAACACTATCCTTGTGTTATTGAACGCATGAAAAAGGGCATCATCCAGCATCCGATGGTTATCCTCGACAATCAGGTCCGGCGCATTTCGACCGTGTTCGAACCGGCCGATGAGGTTTTCGATCTGGTCGATGGCGATGGAGAAGATGACGAAGACGATGAACCTTTTGACCCGCTCAAAGAGCCCTACTTCGAACGCGGCATCGACGGTAGACGCCTCAAGCCGATCCCAGACATCCGTCCGGATATTGGCTGATTTCAGTTCATTCCGTTGACGATTGCCCCGCTCGTTCGTTTTAGTATTAGCCACTGCATCCGATAATCCATTTTGACAGACATTATGCAACGTATCCTTCGACGACTCATCCCGATCGCTTCCGTGTTGATCCTGCACGGAAGTGTTTGCGCACAGGTGACGCTCGAAACCACTCCGCTCATGCGGTCGGAGGTCAAAGACCTCAAAATGGCGGTCAACGGGCTGCACTTCAACCAGATCAGTCTGGATGAGATCGACTACCAGCAGCTCATCGTCAATTACATGGAGCATTTGGATTTCGGGCATCTCTATTTCAGGGTCAGCGACGAAATCCAGTGGAAGGCCCGTTTCGGCCTGCCCATGAAAAACGCTTACCTCGACAAAAACGAGATCTACCCGGCGTTCTACATTTTCAATACATTTCAGCAGCGCGCGGAACAAAGACTGGAGTGGATTAAGGCGTTTCTCCTCCAGCCCATTGACCTGGAATCGGAGGACTTCCTGATCGTCGATGACGAGAATGAAACATGGCCCGCTACGGAACAGGAAGCGGATGTGCGCTGGACCAAACAACTTAAAAACGAAGTCATCAGCCAGATGCTTCCGGATCTCAGAAAGAAGATCGACGCATCCGCAGAAGAAAAATCAATTGATCTTGCCGGGGGCATCACTCCGGAGAATTTCGGAGAGCTCGTGGATCCGGAGTCTTTCCAGACCATGCTGGATGATGCAAAAAAGAAAGTCTTGGAGCGTTACGAACGCTGGTATACCCGCATCACCGAAATCCGCCCTTCCGAAGTTCATGAGGATTTTCTGACGGAACTCGCCCAGATGTATGACCCGCATTCCAATTTCATGTCCCCCGACACATCGGAAGATTTCGGAATTGCGATCAGCAACGAGCTCATCGGGATCGGCGCAGTGCTTTCCGACGAAAACGGCTATTGCAAAATCATGGAACTCGTCGAAAAGGGTCCCGCGGAAAAGAGCAAGCAGCTCACACCCGGGGATTTCATCGTCGGCGTCGCTCAGGAAGACGGCGAGTTTGTGGATGTCGTTGGCAAACGGCTGCGCGACATCGTGCGCCTCATCCGGGGAGAGGAATTCAGCTTGGTGCGCCTCAAAATCAAGCCAGCCAAAGAGTCCGAAGAGGAAAAGATCGTCGACATCATACGGGAACGTATCACCCTCGAAGAAAAACTTGCCGCTGCCGAGATCCAGATCATTCCGGATGGCGATCACCAGCGCAAGATCGGGATCATCAGTCTCCCAAGCTTCTATGGACCTTCCCATCTTGCTCCGGACTCATCCAGTGCCAGTGGCGATGTCGAACGCCTCATTGAAAAACTCCAGGCCCAAAACGTCGAAGGGATCATTCTGGACCTCCGCTCAAACGGAGGAGGTCTGCTGGACGAGGCCATCAAGGTGACCGGCTTGTTTATTTCCCAAGGCTCTGTCGTCAAACTCAAGGACAGGAGGGGGAACTTCGAAATCAACCGGGACCACAACCCCAACATTGCATGGAGGGGGCCACTCGCGGTTCTCACATCAAGATACAGCGCATCCGCATCCGAAATCGTAGCCGGAGCACTGCAGTACTACAAACGCGCGATCGTAATCGGAGATCTTTCCACACATGGCAAAGGGACAGTCCAAAAAACCTATCCGTTACCCATCTCCGATTTCGACTTTTTCCAGACACGCGAGGAGATTCTCCTGCGGCCCCGCATGTTGCAGCGCATTGAAAGCCTGCTTCCCGCCCCACGGCCATCCGCGAATCCATCCATCGCCAAGATCACC
>JAQVLM010000333.1 GCA_028704125.1 Opitutales bacterium | reverse complement strand
TTGATGAGATTGCGCAAATGGGACGCAACACCCAAAAAGAGTTTGAGTCAACGGCGGCCGGGATTCTGGAAGATTACAGCAGTTGGGTTAACCAACACCCCGATGCCCTCGCCGATCTCGCAAAAGTCGGCCTCACCCCCGTCGAACCCGCCATTCTTTTCTGAGCCGCTCCATCGACCGCAGACGCGTGCTAGGGCTTGCCAAGCGCACCACCATACTTCAGCCTGCATTCCTGACATGCGAAAGCTCACCCATGCCTCCTTCTGTCTCCTGGTTGTTTTCAACCTGCTTATCCCTTGTCTGTCAGCCGAGCCGGTCCGGCAACCGGTCACACCGGATCCATCCCCGGAAGCCCGTGCCCTGCTCTCCTTTCTGTATTCCATATCGGGGAAGAACACCTTGAGCGGACAGCACAACCAACCCATATACCTTGAAGTCATGTCCAACCGGGCCGCCTCATCCGGTGGCGCATGGCCCGCTATATTCGGCCAGGATTTCGGATTCAGCCCGAGGGACACGCTCGATTCCATTCATCTGCGTCAGGAGATGATCCACGCATGCATCCGGCAGCACCAGCAAGGCTCGATTGTCACGCTCATGTGGCACGCGGTTGCGCCGATGGACGATGAACCGGCCGGTTGGAGGGAAAGCGTCCAACGCAAGCTCACCGACGCGGAATGGACCGAGCTGACCACTCCCGGCACGCACCTGCACCAACGCTGGACTGCACAGGTCGATGTGGTGGCATGGCACCTCCGACAGCTCCAGCATGCTGGGGTCCCCGTGATCTGGCGCCCCTACCACGAGATGAACGGTTCGTGGTTCTGGTGGGGAGGTCGCCCCGGCCCGGATGGCTACATCAAACTGTACCGGATGCTCTTCGATCGACTGGTTAACTTCCACCGGCTCAATAACCTGATCTGGTGCTTCAACGGCAATGAAGTCCGTGACGGCATCCTGCCATACGCCGGCTTCTACCCCGGGCACGATGTCGTCGATCTTCTGGCTACCGACGTCTACGTCGGCGGATTCGACGCGAACGACTACCAGTCGCTGATTGAGTTGGGAGAGGGACGCCCCATTGGCCTGGGCGAGGTCGGTACCATGCCAACCCCGGCCCAACTCGCGACTCAACCGGCCTGGACATGGTTTATGACCTGGAGCGACCTGCTCTTCTCGCGCAACAAGCGTGAAGACGTCCGCACCCTTTTCCAATCCGCTCAGGTCCTCAACCGGGGTGATTTCACAATCCCAACCGCTCCCTGAACCCGGCATGACCCGAAGGTTCGTCTTCAATATCCTCAAATGGATCATCAGTCTGGCACTGATCATCTGGCTCTATTCCGGAATCGACTGGACGGCATTCCAACAGATCCGGGAAGAGCTCCGGCCATCCTACCTCGTCATCGGTTTCGCTGGAATCCTGCTTAACACCGCACTTTGTGCTGAGAAATGGAGAAGATTGCTCCGATTCGATGGGATCCATCAACCCTTCAGGGTCCTTTTCGCCAGCTACTGGATCGGAAGCTTTTTCAGCCTTTTTCTCCCCTCCAGTATCGGCGGCGATTCCTACCGCGTCATCGACATCGGCAAACGGACCGGGCAAGGCACCCGCACCTTCACATCGGTTGTCGCCGACCGTCTTTCCGGATTCATGGCGCTGAGCCTGGTTGGCCTGATCGGGGGCATCATGGGCTATCAGGCGATTGGAAAGGCCTCGGTGATCTGGGCACCGCTCCTGTTTTTCGGGATATTCTGCGCATTTCTCGGGCTTGTGCTCGATCGCCGCATCATTCCATGGGGCCTGCGTTTGCTCAAACTCGATCGTTTCCCGAAACTCACATCCAAATACGCGCTTTTCGCCGACACCTTCCGGAAATACGCGAAGGACAAGGCCCTGCTGTTTCAAGTCGCCGTGTTGTCGTTTTTGTTTCATGCCTCCTGCATCACGGTGATTTGGCTCTACAGCGGGTTTCTCGGACAGGACTATCCGTTACTCTGGTTTATTATTTTCATTCCGGTGATTTCGATCGTGGAAGCGATCCCGATCTCGGTGTATGGAATCGGGGTCAGGGACACCGCCTATGTGACCTTCTTCGCATTCGTCGGAGTCCCGCCGGAATACGCCCTGCTGATTGCACTGACCCATGTCGCGATGAACGTCGTCTTTACGAGCATGGGCGGTGTTTTGTTCCTATTCCGCAAAGGTTCTCTGCCCAACCAGACCTCATCGGGTATCCCCGACTGAAAGATCGAACGCCGCAGGATATCGGGAGTCTCTGCAACTGAACCCGCCATCGACTCGTTAGGGAAAGGACACCGGAATGCCTGAAATCACCTCCCATAGAATCCTGCAGACTGCCGTCAAGATCCTGTTTTCCGCGGGGATTTCCGGCTTCCTGATCTGGACGTTGCTGAGTATGGCCGGACACCGGCCGGATGAATTGCTCTTGGACGATATGGCAGCCATCCTTTCCAATCTACCCATCTGGGCGATGCTCGCGTATCTGCTATCCTCACTGATTCAATCCGGATTTCGCGCCCAGCGATACCGCGTCCTGATTCAAACCGACGCCTCCATTCAGGATCCGTTACCCTTCCGCCCGCTGTTTTTCGTAACCCTCTCGCGCAACATGTTTGTGGACATGCTGCCATCCCGATTGGGAGAAGCCTCCTATTTGTTCCTGCTGAAAAGAGTGTTCGGAACCCGCGTTGCAACAGCGATATCCTCGCTCTCGCTTTCCTTTGCCTTCGATCTTGCCGCACTCGCTGCCATCATCGGGATCGCCGCACTTGCAACCCTTGCATCCGGGCAACCCTCCTCCGCTCTCATCCTTATCGCCAGCGGACTGCTGTTGGCGGTGGGAACCGGTTTCTTGCTGCTGTTCCGTTGTTGGGAACCGTCTGTGAGACTCCTCTCACGGCTCAGCTCGAAACTCCACCGGTTCATACTCATTCGTGAGGCGATACGGGTGCTCTCCGAAACCGGGCAATCCATTCGCGATGCGGGAACCCGCCGCGCCCTGCTCCATTGCTTCCTCCTGTCACTCGGGGTCAGGGCATTCAAATACCTTGCCCTGATCGTGCTGCTTGCAAGCATCCTCTCCGCCGCGTTCTCGCCGATTGCATGGTCCGACATTGATAACCTTCTGCTCGCATTGGTCGCAGGGGAGGCGGCCGCCAGTCTACCGATTCCCACCTTCATGAGTTTCGGCTCCTACGAAATGGGCGCAGCATGGACACTTTCGGCCTTTGGCTATAGCCTCGCAAATGCTGCCATCGCCTTGTTCCTTCTGCATCTGGTGAGTCAGGTTTTTGACTACTCCCTCGGTTTACTGGGGACCCTCTACTGCACCTTCCCGTCTTTCGCGGAAAGCCAACTCAAGCGCATCCCCCGGACGGTCTTCCTCCTACTTGCCATGACATCTGTATTGATCCTCGCTCTATTGGTCCATTCCAACCTCACGTTGCGCAGCGCGCTCCAACCATCGGCTCCAATCAAGCATGAAAGAATCGAAGCCGGAACCCTTCCCTCGGCGCATCCAACGGGCGACCCAATTACTCCGGGAACCTTTCCGATCCTCGATCAGCTCAATGTCGATCCTGCCCTGGCACAGCTCAACGGATTCATCGTCTGGAGCACGAACCGCACCGGGAATCATGAGATCGTTCTCCTTGAACTGCCCTCCGGAAACCTCCGGCAGCTCACGAATCATCCCTACAAGGATTACTACCCGAAGGTATCGCCTGACGGACAAAAAGTGCTCTTTTCAAGGGGAACCCATCCGGATGCATCCTGTCGTAACCCACAACCTTGGGACCTCCATTTGATCGACCTCGTGACCGGAGAGGAACGCCGGCTCGCGACCAGCGGATTTGAAGGATCCTGGTACCCGGACGGACAAAGCGTCCTCTTCCACCGCAACGGCCAACAAATCATCCGGCTCGACCTTTCCAGTGGAAAAGAATCCGTTTTGGCCAAAGCGGGAACCCATGGCCTCCCCCATGGCATCGAGTTCCAAACCCCCTCTTGTGATGGATCCGGCAACCGTATTGCAGTAACCCTCCGTCAAGCTAGACGCGCCACCGCACTGCTCATGCCCGACGGATCAACCCGAACGATTGCGGGGGGGTGTCAGCTCACCTGGGCGCCCGATTCATCCCACCTCTTCTATGTCGAAGGCCCGGGAGCCGGAGGTAACGCCATCCGCAAGGCCAATCCCGAAACAGGCGAACAAACGGTCCTGATCGACGCCCCGATGCCCTACAGCCACGAGTATT
>JAQVLM010000332.1 GCA_028704125.1 Opitutales bacterium | reverse complement strand
GGTCACCCCATCAGATCCTCAGGCCCTACAAGGATTCCAAAGGAGTAATATGGGCACCTCATCCCAGAGGGATCATGTTAGTGACCGGATCACACCCTGATTACCACTACGACACATCCACACTGAGAGACGTCCTCAGCAACTACCCTACTCTCCACTCAACTGGAGACGATGGAGTCTGGGTACGCTATGAGCGGGCACTCATCCGGATTGATGGAACACGACTGAACTTTGTCACGTCAAGAGAACCTCCCTATCCGGTGCTTGAGCAGATCATTGATTCACGAACGCAAGCCGAGCTTTTTCATTCAGATCCAGGGCAAGAATCCAACATGTCGGAACCCATCCCCTACGAGAAAAACAGCCTGAATTTCCATTTTTTTCCGAGCAGCTATCGTTTGCTGAGGGACCCATCCTACCAATACCAACTGGAAGGATACTCCGACGCATGGTCCATCCCTTCAAACGATCCGGTCATCCGCCTGACCAGTCTGAGGGAAGGTTCCTACCGGATGAATGTGCGACTCATTGATGGCAATGGACCAATCGGCAAGACCACTACTTTCGCTTTTGATATCGCATCACCTATTTACCGCACCTATGGAGCCTATCTACTGTATTTTCTGACCCTCTCCGTCGTAACGATTCTCTTAGCGGCGCGTATATCGAGAAGGTCCATTCGCCGGAGCCAGGAACTCGAACGACTCGTTCAGGAAAGGACGGCTGACCTGGACAACGCAAACTCCCACCTCAAAGTCGCGGTTCTGGAGGCCGAAAAAGCCGGTAAAGCCAAAAGCCAGTTTCTGGCAAACATGTCGCACGAAATCCGAACCCCGATGAATGGGGTGATCGGGATGTGCACCCTTCTCCAGGATACTCCGTTGAATCCGATCCAGAAAGACTATGTAAGAACCATCCGGACTTCTGGAGAAACCCTTCTTACCATTATCAACGACATCCTCGATTTCTCCAAAATCGAAGCTGGAAAACTCGAATTGGAAGAAATCCCATTCAACCTGACCGATCTCATTGAGGATGTGCTCGACCTGCTCTCAGCGCAGGCACACCAGAAAAAACTGGATGCCATGTATCATGTGGAACCGGACGTGGCGATCATCCGCAAAGGAGATCCCACCCGCATCCGTCAGGTTCTGGTGAATCTCGTGGGAAATGCGATCAAGTTCACATCCCGTGGACATGTTTATGTCCACGTTTCGCGCCATTCGGAAAACGCAAATCTGGTTCAGTTTGATGTCCACGACACGGGGATCGGCATCACTCCCGACAAGATTGACCAGCTCTTCCAACCCTTTATTCAGGCGGATGGTTCCACCTCCCGCCGTTATGGAGGAACCGGCCTTGGCCTGAGCATCGCACGCATGCTGGTCGAGACCATGGGTGGACGCATATGGGCCGAAAGCAACTCCGGACAAGGCTCCACCTTCCGCTTTTTCGTCAACATCCCGGAGGATGCCAGCTTGCCGCTGCAACCCGTGGACGCCTCGTGCCTCAAAGGGAAGCATGTCCTCATCGTCGACGACAACGAAACCAATCTTTTCATTCTCAAAAGCCTGCTCAATCAATGGGGAATGATCACCCAACCAGTCCCATCGGGTGCTGACGCTCTTCAATTACTATCCGATGCCAACTCCCGCATGGATGTAGTTCTAACCGATTTCCAAATGCCCGACATGGACGGCATTGATCTTGCCCAACGCATCCGTGATTACCCCGACTACCAGAACACTCCCATCCTGCTGATCTCGTCATCCGCAACACCACAGGATAGGATCCGGGAATCCGGATTGGTACTGCACTCCACCCTTCAGAAGCCCCTGCGCCATAAGCAGCTGATGGACGCACTGCTTCGCATATTTGGATCCCACTCACACCGTTCGGAAGCCCAAACGACAGAATCCAGTCCCTTTGAAACGGGCCATTACTTGCGCAGCCTTCGGGTTTTGCTCGCAGAGGACAATTCCGTGAATCAGAAAGTAGCCACGCTGCTGTTGAGACGACTCGGTTTCGAAGTGGATCTTGCAGGCAATGGCATCGAAGCGCTCCAAGGAGTCAAGCGCCAGGACTATGACGTGGTATTGATGGACATCCAGATGCCGGAAATGGATGGGCTCGAAGCGACCCGCCACATCCGGTCCGAAGTCCATCCGGATCGTCAACCGATCATCTTCGCGATGACCGCCGGAGTCACCGAAGCCGACCGATTGGAATGTGATAATGCTGGGATGAACGGCTTTATCGCCAAACCGATCCGTGTCTACGAACTAAAAGCACTACTTGAAAGCGCCATGAGAATGCAAAGGGATGCAAAAAACGTGTCGATTGATCCATCTCCGCGTCCATAAAAAACTCAGAGCACTTCACCTGCTGCTCCGAGTTTGCTAGAGCATCGTCGTCCGCGAAGCGGATCTTAGTGAGCCCAGGAGGCGAGCGTCGATAATCAAAGATTCTTCAACATCGCTCGCGAGGATCGCTATAAACCCTTCGGGCCACATACGCTCTGAGCGAGCAAAACAACAGACTGACTAGGCCGAGTGGATAAATCGAATATTGAATTATATTGTTGATTTGCAACAGGATAATGCTATATTTTCGGTATGTAAGATGATTATCAAGACATGCCGGAACGACTGCGGGAGTTCCTGAAAAATTGAGACTGAGTTCCGTAATCACATCGGCACTCGGCCGCACTCCCAATAAAACATGCATCGATGGCAAATCCAAATGGGTTGAAAAGGTCGAAGTACTCAACCCAAGTTGCGTTGATGTAGTCAACCTCTGACAATTTTAACGCCTCAGACAATCAATACTGTCAGATCAAGTCGTGGTTACTGCAACTGATCACACCCTCAAAATGGATGGTCTGAAAAATTCGCTCGCCCAAACTCTCATCCTGTGCCATTTGTGAATAGTCCTGTGCAATTGAATCCACTACACCCTTTCCCCAATGAGAGTACTCATTCAAATTCCTCTTCTTCTGTTGGTGTTCATCGGTTACGGAATGCTCACTCTTTTTTCTCCGGGAATGATCGGCATCCATTACGAAATGCCATTAACCCCACCTGTAGCGACTGCCCCAGCGACCCCTCTGCCGCAGCCCGATTCTACGGTGGATGCGCTCGACTCCGAATCCGATCCGAATCCCACTCAAGACTCTGCCACGCCAGTCCCGCCTCCAGCGTCAGCCACAGGCGTCATCTCGGATGATAAACCGGTGCCGCTGGATGCTCCGGCCAGCATCCTCTTTTCGGTCAAGTTGGTTTCCGGTAAAACATGGAGCCTGAATGTAAACGAGGCTTTTATTATCATTTCACTTTTCATTCTGTTTGTGGAGATATTCAAAGCGACCCGCACCTCGGTTGTTTCAATCATTGATCACCTCCTCTCCACTTTCGTTTTTCTCGCCTTTCTAATCCTGTTTCTAACGATCAAGGAAGCGGGCACATCGACGTTTTTCATTCTGACCATCATCAGTATGATCGATGTGATGTGCGGATTCACAGTGTCCATATCGTCCGCACGAAGGGACCTTGCGGTCGGAAATGAACGAATCCTCTGAGTTCTGTTGTCGGATCCCTAAAACGGTGGCATTGACCCGTTTCGAAGAACTGGACGGCAACGAGCACAAAAAGATTCTTGAATGGAGAAACCATCCATTGGTAAGCCGTTGGATGATCCGACAGGACCCGATTGCCCCATCCGAGCACATGGCATTTGTGCGCAGTCTGCATGCCGACCGATCGAAAGCCTACTTCAAGGTGACCCTCAGGAATGAGCCCATCGGAGTCATTGACTTCTACCGAATGGATCGGATCAAAAAATCGGCATACTACGGATACTACCTCCGCCCCGACCGACTGGGATCCTCGTTGGGGATTCTTCTCGAGTATGTGGTTTTGGAGTATGGCTTCTCCAAACTCAGGCTTGATTCAATTCTCGCCGAAACCAATCCCTCGAACACAACAGCCATGCGCTTACATCAGCGATTTGGAGCCATCGAGGGTATTATCAACCAACGGGGGTTGCAGGAGTCAATTTTCCACGCGAAAGACTGGTGGCGCCAACGTCTGAAATGGAGCGGGATTGTTTCACGACTTGTGTGAGATTCCTATTGTTTTCCACAGCTGTTTTGGCCCGGGTCCTACCGAACGGGCCCATATGATCAGCAGGGTTCATTTGATTTTTGGGTAAAGAAGACAATTCTCCTTATAGAACACAAATGGATGTCGATGATCGTCAGAGAATGATCATCGGGATCCAAGCACGATGGATGCAGATCCCGATTCTTG
>JAQVLM010000331.1 GCA_028704125.1 Opitutales bacterium | reverse complement strand
ATGCTGGAGGGACTCCATCCATTTCATGGGTGCGGTGCCTTACGAGAAGATTGGCGATTTGATGCGCTTGAGTGGCGTGGTGGTCTTGCCTTCCCGTTGGGAAAATTGGGCGAATGCCTGCCTGGAGTCCATGGCGATGGGTTGTGTGGTTCTGGCATCTGAGCGGGGTGGCATGGCCGAAATGATTCAGGACGGTCGCAGTGGGTTCCACATTGATCCTCTCGATCCGGAGGCCTTGTCGGACACCATCATTCGGGTGAGTCTGGACGGGGATCTCTTGGATCTGGTTTCCCGGAAAGCGGTGGAGCGTGCCCGCCAACTGGCGGATCCGGAAAAGGCCACTGCGGGAATGATGCGCAACTACGCCCATGCGCGTGAGTTGCCCCACTCATGGCAACCGGGTCGACGCCCATTGGTGTCGGTTATTGTTCCATACTACAATCAGGCCGACACTGTGGCGGAAACCATCGCAAGCATCCGTGCATCGGACTACCCGGCGATTGAAATCGTCGTGGTGAATGACGGGTCCACCAGTCCATCGGCCCGGCTCAGATTTGAGCAACTCGAAGGGGTGGTCAAAGTGGATAAGCCGAACGGCGGGCTCAGTTCCGCCCGGAACGCGGGGATTGCCGTTGCAGAGGGCGAATACGTCATCCCAATTGACGCGGATGACCGGATGCACCCCGATTACATACGCCTTGCGGTGGATGCTCTCGAAAGCTGTCCGGAACTGGGTTATGTGACATGCCATGCCCGCAATTTTGGAGCCTTTGACTCCGTCTACGCTCCAGTGGGTTTTGTTTCCTGCCTGATGCCCTTCCTCAATACCAGCGGAAAGTGTGTGAATCTTTTTCGGAAGGACGTGATCGGACGGGTCGGGGGCTACGACGAGACATTGGTCTCCTATGAGGATTGGGATCTTTTGCTCAGTCTGAATGATCATGGGATAGAGGGTGATGTGATTCCTCTCGAAATGTTTGAGTATCGCCGTTCCTTTGGGTCCATGGTGTATGCGGTTGCGAATCCGCTGCGCGCCAGCCTGATCCAATACATGATGAGCAAACACCGTGAGGGCTGGAAGGCACATGCGCCTCTGATGGCGCAGATCCTGGTGCGGCTTTGGAAGGATGCGGAGATCCGTGAGGAGAACCTGCGTGAAGATCGCTTCGTCGTGTATTTTGCAAAGGATGGGGCTTTTTCCGAGAGCCGCAGCGCGCGTCAGGCCTATTCCGGTGGCGGGAGGCGATTACTTGAGTTTTTGCTGCCCTTTGATCCGTCGATCGATAGCTTGCGTTTGGATCCATGTGATCGCGAGAAACGGATGACGCTCCTTCGGGTGGACGTGCGCGATGCCATGACTGGACAAGTGCTTATGTGTGCTGGCAATGGAAGCGGATTTGATGCGGTTCAAGCTGCCGGAACCACGAAGGTGGAAGCGGTTGGCCCGGATCAATTGCGGTTTGAGTCATGCGGAAATGATCCACAGTTTCTGATCCGTTGCCCGTCCTTTGAAGGCAAGGAATTGAAGCTGCAAGTCGAATTTGAGGTATAGCGGGTTGAGAATGCCCCGGATGAAGCGATAGCCCCCGATACCCATGAATAGCGATACCGATCCAGTCTCTGTCCGCTCCCCCGGGGTGGCGGTTGTGGGCCGGAGCGGGAATGCGTTGGAGTTGTTGGTGGGTTTGGTTGCCGGAGCGGTGGCCGCCTTGATGCATGTGTGGATCGGTTTCCATGTTGGAGCGACCCTGAGTCTTTGGGCCGCGGTTACCTTTGTCCTGGTGTCTTTTCTGGTCAGTTGGATGGCCTGCGGGTTTCGCAGGATGCCGGCGGGTTGGATGCCTCGATGGCTTACAATGATCGGGCTGCTCGGACTGGGTGTGTGGGTGTCGGGTTTGGTCTACGGGGTGAACTGGGATGGGATGCTGGCACATAAGGAGTTCGTGGTAGCGTTGGATCGGGGCTGGAACCCGTTGGAGGATCCCTATCGCGACAAATCTTACCGGAAAGACAATTGGGATTGGGAGCTGTATGCGCAGTGGAGGGGATTGGCCAACGCGGGATTCGAAGTCCGGCATGGGTTTGTCTTGGGCGCGATTGCGGCAAAGGTTTCCGGCAATCCGGAGTCCGGCAAATCGGTCCACCTCATGTATGCAATGGTGGCAGCGTTTGCGGTTTGGCATTATTGGACCAAGCTGGGCGTGAACGGATGGAGACGTATTCTGTATGCTGCGGCTTGTGTTTTGAATCCGGTTGTGTTGGTGCAGTTGCCGAGTTTCTGGCTGGATGGTCAGGTGGCGTCTTTGGTTGCCGCTGCTGTTTTTCTAGCGTTGTCCATCCGGGTGAGGGGAAGATATTTGGAGTGGATCGCGTTGGTGTTGGTGTTGATCCTGCTCTCCAATACCAAACGTGCCGGTGGTGCCTTGTCGCTCTGGATTCTGGCTGGAGTGCTTTTGTCGCATGGTGCGTTGGTGTTCGACTGGATGCGGATGCACCGGAAGGTTGCCTGGATTGGAGTTGTTCTTGCTTTCGTGGCGGCCGGTATCATGGGTGGGTCGGCTCCGGGTCGGGAATACATCGGACGGGCGGAGCGCTATTTGGAAAGCATGGTTTCGCTCCAGCGTATTGGAGAATGGGAGTGGGTATCAGAGGCCCAGCGGAAAGGAATGCCAAAGCTCACCCGATT
Source organism: Opitutales bacterium (assembly GCA_028704125.1). GTDB lineage: Bacteria > Verrucomicrobiota > Verrucomicrobiia > Opitutales > JAFGAQ01 > JAFGAQ01. The sequence goes on along the minus strand of JAQVLM010000331.1, from coordinate 1,625 downwards.
GAATGGTATTGAGCAGTTCCTCGCCTCGAGTTTGTCGGAGTCGACCATGGTTCCGCAGGATGTGCACCTCAAGATGCCCCTTGCTTTTACTGCCCCTGAGCGCTCGGTGTTCTATCATGGATTCGCCGGACTGTGGTATGGCGGTTTTGGTCCGTGGTTTGGATTGGCGCTGCTGTTTGCGTTCGCGTTGTCGCTGATCGCCCCGCGTTTGTATTGGAAGGTGCCGGGTGGACCGGGTTTCTGGGCGCTCTGGTTGTGGGTGCCGCTCCTCATTATTCCCGGGATTTTCTCGCGATGGATCCCCTGGATGTGGTTGTTTCCGGTCCTGTGTGGAACCGGATTCGATTATCTCAAGCGCTCATTGACTGCAACCGGTGGTGAAATCCCCCGACCCGCATGGTGGTTGTCGCATCGCTCATTCTGGGTTCGGGGATTTGGTGCGGCAACTTTGATGATCCTTCTCCTGAACGCTGTCGTTGTGTGGGGGTTGAATGTGGCCGGACATGTCCGTTCGACCGGCATTCTCAACGAGCAGTTGAGGTTTTTGAAGGCCTATCCCGAGGTGCAATGGGATGTGCATTTCAAGGATTTTCCATCCAACCGGACATGGCTGGAACATCTTGGGATAAAATACAAGGCGGTTTCTGCTCCGTCGCTTGATCATTGGCAGCTCCGGCTCTACCGGACCACGACAACCATTGCCCTTCCGAAGGGTATGAATCCGGATGATGGGGATTCAGATGGCCGGATCCCCATCCGCTTGCGGGACTTGGCGGATCGATGGGATCAGTGGGGCAGGGGGGGGCCTTCATGGCCATGGATTGGGCCATCTTTGATTGAACCCGTGACAACCCCGAAAAAAGCTATTGGGCGTGAAGGGCGGATCCGACCGGTTCAATCTGAATAATTTCGGGGTCGTAGTCCCCGATTCCCAGGCTTTTCGCGTAGTCGAACACCGGAGGTGGGGGAGCGACTGCCCGGAACCCGCTGGTGGCACGGGCCCGATTGATCCGGTCAAGGAACACGTAATCCAGAGCGACCGGGTTGGCACTGAGGAATAGTTCTGGCGAAGACCGGACGTAGTTTGCGTTGAAAAACGGGCCACCTATGAACTGGAGCTTTTCGAGACTGACTACCGAGAATACCAGCCCCCGCCTGAGTTCGGGAATCGCTGCAATCTCCGCGATCGCCGCAGAGGCGCCCATCGGGTTTTGCAGAAAACGGTATTGGTTGCTGACGTTCCAGAGCGTGGCGTTGGCCATCACTCCGTTGATTCCAAGCGCGGGATGATCCGTAACGACCGGCAGGTTGATCCAGAAATCAACGTCCAACAACAGGGGGAGCGGAAGAAAGCTTTTGCGGTTATCGGTTTCGAGGGTGTTCCACGAAAACAGGTCGTCCGTAACCGAGGCATACTCAAAACGCTCCGATGGAATCGGGCTGTCGTAATACCATTGCGGATCGAACAAATTGCCATCGAGAATGATTTTGACAGGCACGCCGGCATACGAGGGTTCCGGATCATTGCGGTCCGATATGTAGCCGCTCTCCCACAATAACCAGAGGTCGAGATCGATGATGAAGATCTCGGAACGCTGAAATCCCTTTTCCTGTAGGATCTGAAT
>JAQVLM010000013.1 GCA_028704125.1 Opitutales bacterium | reverse complement strand
AACTTCTTGAGGAACTCCTTGTCGTCGGCCCATTTTTCGAGTTTCCTGAGCTGATCGAGATCGCTTGGCCATTCCGACCCAATTTTGCTGGTGATGAGCGAGGACAACCTCGGATTACAGGCGAGCAGCCAGCGCCGAGGAGTGATTCCATTGGTTTTGTTTTGGATCTTGTCAGGGTAGAGCTGGTCAAAACTCTGGAACAAGTGCTTCTTAAGCAACTCCGTGTGAAGCGCGGCAACCCCATTGACGGTATGGCTTCCCACCACGCTCAGATAGGCCATCCGGACCATTTTCGGAGTGCCCTCTTCAATCACCGATAACTCGGCTTTCTTGTAGGGATCCCCTGGCCAACGCGCCTCGACTTCTTCATCGAGGAAACGCTGATTGATTTCGTAGATAATCTGAAGGTGCCGGGGAAGGACCTTTTCGAAGAGGGGAACACTCCACTTTTCGAGGGCCTCCGGCAGCAGGGTGTGATTGGTGTAGGCAAACACCTTGCGGGTAATGTCCCAAGCCTGATCCCAAACAAGATGATGCTCATCAATGAGGATCCGCATCAATTCGGGCACTCCCAGCGCCGGATGGGTGTCGTTGAGTTGGATCGCAACCTTATCAGCGAACTCATCCCATTTAGTCCGTCTCTTGAGGTAGCGGCGAACGATATCGTGCAGGGAACAGGTGACGAAGAAATACTGCTGAACCAGCCGGAGCTCCTTTCCGCTCTCGGTCTTGTCATTCGGGTAGAGGACCTTGGAGATGGTTTCGTCGAGCGCCTTGTTGCGGACGGCTTCGACGTAGCCTCCCTGATTGAAGGTATCGAGGTCAAACTCCTGTGACGAACGGGCCTGCCACAACCGCAGGAAGTTGACGGTGCGTGCTCCATATCCGCAGATTGGAATGTCATACGGCACACCCGTAAAGATCCTGCCGCCCGTCCAGACCGGTTTGAAGTCTCCGTTTTCGTCGTAGCGGTTTTCGACATGTCCGTAGACGCGAACGTTCTGGGCATATTGGGCACGGACGATTTCCCACGGGTTTCCAAACTGGAGCCAGTTGTCGGGGCGTTCGACCTGATGGCCATTGTCGAATTTCTGCCGGAAGAGCCCGAACTCGTAGTAGATTCCGTATCCGATTGCGGGAACATCCAGAGAGGCTAAAGAGTCGAGAAAACACGCGGCGAGCCTCCCCAAGCCCCCATTTCCGAGCCCCATATCTGCCTCTTGCTCGCAGATCTCGTTGAGATCCAGATCGAGTTCTTTTGCCGCCTGCTCGAATTGCTCCCAGAGTCCGCAGTTGCGGATGTTGTTGCTCAGGAGCCGGCCCATGAGGTACTCGAGGCTCAGGTAATACACGCGGCGTGCATCCTTCTCGTTGTGCACGTGCATCGTCTGGTTGAAGCGACCGAGGATGCGGTCTTCGATGGTCAGGCAAATGCTGTTCCACCAATCCCGAGGGGTGGCGGTCACCCGATCGCGGGCCAGTGAATACTGCAAGTGGTTGACGATTGATTCGCGGATGCTGGCGACAGTGGAGGGGTGGCGAAAGGGCCCGAATACCTCCCCGCTGACCTTCTTGGAAGCGTCAGTCTTCGTTTTCATGGATTCCTCTGGTTGGCGATCACTGCGCAGGAATGAGCGGGTGATCGGGTTATAACGGATCAGTAATGGCTCATTGTGTTGAGCCTTTGAGTCCAGAATGAAGATGTATCGAGCAGCTCGAGCTGGCTCTTCCATCCTTCAATCTGCTGAGGGTCTTCGCCATCGTCAATTGCGAGGACGAGGCGTTTGAACAAAGCTTCAGCGCGGACCGACTGTGGATTGGAATCGGTCAATGCGAGTGTTTGCAAAGTTGCCTTGGCTTCGTCTCTTGAACCCAGCTCCAACTGGGCAGCGGCCTTTCCGAGAACCGCTACGGCCTTGATTTCTTGCGGAGCCTGAGCACTTGCCGCAGCAGCGTATCGTTCAAGCGCGGCGGCGTAGTCTTTTTGCTCCATGCTTTCATTGCCCAGCGTCATCCAAGCGATGGTGGCCAGCTCGTGGCTGGAGTGGTCCTTGGCAAAGGCTTCCAACCCCGCCGAATCGGCAACTGCCAAATATGAGTCCTGAACCTTTTGTTCCTTGGATTTTATCGCCAGCTTCGTGCCTTCAATTCCGGCAACTGCTGCCAGTCCGAGAACAGCTGCGAGACCGAGCGAGCGGCCGTATTTTTTCCAGAAGTCATAGACTTCCTCGGCAACAAATGGTGGAATATCCGTAGGCTCAGTGGCAGCCGGTAGGGTCGATGTAGCTTTCTTGGGTTGCGGATTCTCGGAGCTCATAAAGAGGAGCATTCGGGCACATTTTAGAGGCTAAGTCAATGTCATTGAGCAGGATCATTCCGGTCATTCTTCACATTATCAGGGGAATCCGACCAATCCCCGCTGCAATTCCCCACATGCTCGAATCAGGCTTTCCAAAACCAAATGGATGCGCATCCGGCAAAGTGTTGGCCCGTGCATTTCCAACCGTAGGAGAAGGGTTGCTTTTCATCCAGTGTATGCCAATCTGATTATGAATTGGCGCAGTCCTGACCCTAACCCGACCGAACCACCCTTCCCATGGATGCCTTTTTGCTGTCACGCCTGCAGTTTGCAGCTAACATTTCCTTTCACATTCTCTTTCCGACGATCACGATCTCGCTTGGTTGGGTGTTGCTGTATTTCAAACTCCAATACCGGCGATCCGGAGATCCGAAGTGGATGGACCTGTATTTCTTCTTCACGAAGATCTTCGCCCTGACTTTCAGTCTTGGAGTGGTGACTGGAGTCACCATGTCATTCCAATTCGGCACCAATTGGCCGGGCTACATGAACACCGTGGGCAACATCGCGGGTCCCTTGTTAGCATATGAAGTGCTGACGGCGTTTTTCCTCGAGGCAACGTTTTTGGGAATCATGCTGTTTGCTTTCCGCCGGGTTCCTTCCTGGCTTCACACACTGGCAACGTTTCTGGTTGCGGCAGGAACAACGCTTTCCGCTTTTTGGATTCTTGCGCTCAACAGTTGGATGCAGACCCCTGCCGGGTTTGAAATGATTGATGGAGTCGCCCATGCGACTAGCTGGAAGGAGGTGGTGTTCACGCCATCCATGCCCTACCGGCTTTTCCATACGCTTCTGGGCTCAGGATTAACCGTTGCCTTCCTCATGGCCGGATTGCTGGCTTACCGGTGGTTGCGAGGGGATAGGGGGGCGGACGTGAAATCGGGACTCAAGGTGTCGCTGGTTCTGGCTGCAGTGCTGGCTCCGGTTCAGGCTGTTGTGGGGGATTTTCACGGAATCAACACACGGGACTACCAACCGGCCAAGCTTGCTGCCATGGAAGCACACTGGGAGAGCATGCATGGCGCTCCAATGGTTCTTTTCGCATTGCCGGACGGGAAGGAGCGCAGGAATCGCATGGAGGTGAGCGTTCCAAAGCTCGGTAGCCTGATCGTGACCCGCGATCCGAACGGTTATATCCGTGGATTGAACGAGTTTGAGGGCTTTCATCCGCCGGTTGCCCCGGTATTTTGGAGTTTTCGGGTGATGGTGGGGCTGGGGACCCTCATGATACTGGTGGCTTTTGCCGGTGTTGCATTGCTCTGGAAACGGAAGCTCTTGCCGGATTGGTTCCTGCGGGTGTTGATGCTCATGATGTTCTCGGGATGGATTGCCACCTTGGCGGGATGGTACGTGACCGAAGTTGGACGTCAGCCATGGCTGGTTCAAGGGGTGTTGCTGACCCGGGATGCGGTGGCGGATCTCCCACCCGCCCATGTGGGCCTTACGCTTAGCGCCTATCTTGTGACTTATGCCTTATTGTTGGCGGCCTATTTGGGATCCCTCTTTTATCTTGCCCGACGGGCTGGAGTGGCAGCGGAGAAAGGAGAAACGGTATCATGAATGTTTCTGGACTCGAATCATCGGTAATACTACCCTTTGCCTTCGCGTTTCTTATCGGGCTCTCAATGCTCCTCTATGCGATTTTGGATGGGTATGATTTGGGGGTTGGGATTCTCTCACAATCGGTTGGACAAGAACAACGGGATCGCATGATCGCGTCGATTGGTCCATTTTGGGATGCCAACGAAACCTGGTTGGTTCTGGGAGTGGGCTTGCTGCTGGTTGCTTTTCCCGTGGCCCATGGAGTGGTGCTGGGTGCGCTTTACCTGCCGGTGTCCCTGATGATTCTTGCTCTGGTTTTCCGCGGGGTGGCATTTGATTTCCGGAAGAAGGCTGAACCACGGTTCCGGCCACTATGGGATCGGGTGTTCTGGATCAGCTCGGTGGTTGTGGCACTCTGTCAGGGATACATGTTGGGGCGCTTTGTGATGGGTTTTGAAAAAGGATTTTCCCCACAGGCATTCTCGGTGAGCTTTGGGATGCTTGTAGTCGCCGGATACGTGCTGATGGGTAGCACGTGGTTGGTATTGAAAACCGACGGCGAGCTCCAGAAACTTGCCATCCGTTGGGCCAGGCTCGCCATTTGGGTTATGGTTCTGGGGGCGATTCTCAGCAGCATGTCAGCGGTTTTTGCGGATACCCGCATTTACGATCGTATGCTGGCCTTCCCAGAACTGACGCTTCTCATTGTGATGCCGGTGGTTTCCGTTATTCTAACCCTTCTCATGCACTTTTTGTGCGGGGTGTTGCCTCTACCGGATGACAAGCTCGCCTGGATGCCTTTTGCGATTGCGGTCTGCATCTTTATATTAGGTTTTGTCGGGCTGGTCTACAGTTTCTATCCATTCATCATTCCCGGACAGCTTCAGATCGTGGATGCGGCAGCAGCGCCGGCTTCTTTGATGGTCATACTGGCAGGAGCCGTAATCGTGCTTCCGTTCCTGATCGGCTACACGATGGTAGCATACTATGTATTCCGGGGCAAAGCACGGGACTTGAGCTACGACTGAAATTCTGCTTCAGGGATTCGAGGTGGCGGGATCTTCGGCGGCCTTCGGGACGTGGATGTGGAGCACTCCGTTCTCGTAGGTGGTCGTCATCTTTGCGGCGTTCACAGGCGTCGGCAGAATCAGACTGCGCTGGAATCGTCCACTGCGTCGTTCCCGAATGACAGTATGGCCGCCTCCCGGTTGTTTTTCCGTCTCGAAAGTTGTATCGGCGGTGATGGTGAGCTGCTGGCCTTCGATGGTGGTATCTATGTTGGCATCATCGGCTCCGGGGATCTCGACCGTGATTTCAAAGGCAACATCGGTTTCTTCCATATTCACACGCGGATTCAGCGGCCTTTCCTGGCCCCATGACAAGCTTCGCGGGTCTTGCCCTGTTCTGCGCATCGCCTCTTCAAGGAACTGGTCCATTCTTTCCTGCAGTCTTTCCATCTCGGCATGCGGATCCCATGTCTGGGGATCCATCATCCATCCACTTCGGGTGTTTCGGTCGAATGCGTCAAAGAGACTGTCGGAGCCGAATGGGTCCGCGCCCTCCAATGCATCCTGGTCCCGAAGCGTAGACCGGATGATCCAGATTCCCTGCATAAGGACCACCAGCGCGAGGATCGCGATGATGATCGTTGAAACGGTGGTTTTCGGTTTTTCAGATCGACTGATCATACCACTATTCTCCTGCCCTTTTCAGACGAATTACCGTGCCGATTGAATGCAGGGTTTTTCCACCGGAGGTAGTCGAATCCTGCTCCCGTCCCGTGCGTGGGCAGAGGGACGGGAGCTGAATCAAACGAATTCAGTAGATCAATGCCCGAGTCTTTCGTCGAGAATCTCGAGGATCTTTCTGGCGGAATCGGTGATGACGGTTCCCGGTCCGAAAATGGCCGATGCTCCGTTCTGGAGGAGGAAGTCGTAGTCCTGAACCGGAATAACACCGCCGCAGATCACAACGATGTCCTCCCGATCGAGTTTGGCGAGTTCACCAACCAACTGAGGCAGAAGCGTCTTATGCCCGGCTGCCAGCGAACTCATAGCGACCACATGGCAGTCGTTTTCGACTGCTTGACGTGCGGTTTCCTCCGGAGTCTGGAAGAGGGGTCCGATGTCCACATCGAATCCCATGTCGGCATAGGCGGTGGCGACCACTTTTGCTCCGCGGTCGTGTCCGTCCTGACCCATCTTTGCGATCATGATGCGCGGACGACGTCCTTCCTTCTTGGCGAAGGCATCGGTCATGGCTCTGAGTTCCTGCATGGCTTCCTGTTTTCCAAATTCGTTGCCATAGACACCGGAGATCGAGCGGATGACCGCTTGGTGACGTCCGAAAGTCTTTTCCATGGCACTGGAAATCTCCCCGAGGGATGCGCGTCTCTTGGCGGCTTCGACCGCGAGTGCGAGCAAGTTGCCTTTGCCTGTAGCGGCGGCTTCTTCGATCGCCTTGAGCGCAGCTTGGGTCTCAGCTTCATTCCGGATCTCGCGGAGCTGCTTGAGCCTCCGGATCTGAGATTCACGGACGGCGGAATTGTCGATGTCCAGGATTTCGAGCGGATCCTCGGTCTCGAGGCGGAACTTGTTCACACCGACGATAGTTTCTTTCCCACTGTCGATCCAGGCCTGACGCCTTGCTGCGGCTTCCTCGATGCGGAGCTTGGGCAGGCCCTGCTCGATGGCCTTTGCCATCCCGCCGAGCGATTCAACCTCGCAGAGGTGTTCCCATCCCTTCTGGATGAGTTCACGGGTGAGGGACTCAACGTAGTAGGAGCCGCCCCATGGATCGATGATCTTGCAGATGCCGGTTTCATCCTGCAGGTAGAGCTGCGTATTGCGCGCGATACGGGCGGAGAAGTCGGTCGGAAGCGCGATAGCTTCGTCCAATGCGTTGGTGTGGAGGCTCTGCGTGTGTCCCAGCGCCGCGGCCATGGCTTCGATGCAGGTGCGGGCCACGTTGTTGAACGGATCCTGTTCGGTGAGGCTCCATCCGGATGTCTGCGAGTGGGTGCGCAGCGCAAGGGATTTCGAACTCTTCGGATTGAATTCCTGAACGATCCTTGCCCACAGCACGCGTGCCGCACGCATCTTGGCAACTTCCATGAAATAGTTCTTTCCCTGTGCCCAGAAGAAGGATAGCCGCGGGGCAAACGAATCAATCGGAATTCCCGCCTGGATCCCGGCGCGCAGATACTCACGGCCGTCCGCGAGGGTGTAGGCCATTTCGAGGTCCGCTGTGGCTCCGGCTTCCTGCATGTGGTAACCGGAGATGGAGATCGAGTTGAACTTGGGCATGAACTTCGAGGTATACTCGAAGATATCCGCAATGATCTTCATCGATGGTTCAGGCGGATAGATGTAGGTGTTGCGCACCATGTATTCCTTCAGAATATCATTCTGAATCGTGCCGCTGAGTTCTTCCAAACTCGCTCCCTGCTCAAGCGCAGCGACGATGTAGAATGCCAGAATCGGAAGCACCGCTCCATTCATCGTCATCGACACCGATACCTTGTTGAGGGGGATCTTGTCGAAGAGAAGCTGCATATCCAGAATCGAGTCGATTGCCACACCGGCCTTTCCGACATCGCCCACCACACGGGGATGGTCAGAGTCGTAGCCGCGGTGGGTGGCAAGGTCGAATGCCACCGAGAGCCCCTTCTGCCCTGCGGCAAGGTTGCGGCGATAGAACGCGTTCGATTCCTCAGCGGTCGAGAATCCGGCGTACTGACGCACGGTCCACGGGCGGAACACATACATGGTCGCGTAGGGTCCGCGCAAAAATGGCGGAAGCCCGGCTTCGTAGTCCGTATGCACCATCTCAGCGGTATCCGCGTCCGTGTAGAGTGGTTTAACCAGGATCTGTTCGGCGGTCCGCCAGTTGGTTTCGGCTGCGGCTTTGCCGGACAGCTTCCGGTAGCGGGACTCCCAATCTTTCATGGAAGCGGAAGCAGAAGCATCCGAACGGTATCCCAGCTTGGTGAAATCAGGTTGTTGGCCCATAAAATGTCTTTCTTTTGAATCAGTTGTTTGGAGACGTTGTATCCTTGGGACCTTTGGCTGTTCAGGATACGCCCAGCTTTGACTGGAGGCCGGCCAAGGCATCGTAGGCATTGACCCGCACGTTGACGAAGTCATCCACACCCGCGGCGCGCCATGCGGCCTCGGTTTCTCCGGGAGCTCCGGCTACCACGACGTGGATGTCCGGCGACTGTGCTTTGATCGCCTTTGCGATCACTTCCACCTGGGTGGCATAGGCTTCATCGCTGGAGGTGATGACCGCGATCTTCGCTCCGCTGCTTTGCAAGGCGGCCTGGATATCCTCGATGGATCCGAAATCCTTGTCATTGAGAACCTCAAAACCACCCACCTGATAGAAACCGGAAGTCCAGTCGGCGCGCAGACGGTATCCACGGGATGGCCCCCAATTGACCTGCAGAATGCGGGGGAGGGTGCCCGTCTTTTCGGCGTGGGCTTGAGCGGCCTGACGCAGTTTTTCAAAGGGTTCTGCGAATCGCCGGACCGGAAGGGCTTCGATAGATTCGGCGGCCTGAGTGTCTCCGCGCAGCGCCTTGGTGACTTCCCCGAGGGTCGCGCCCATCGCGAATGCTTTGGATGCTGACTCGAGTTTGTCGGCGTCTTTTCCGTTAAGGATTGAGGAAAGCACCTCCATCAGGGCTCCGCTTGCTTCCACCTCCGCACTTTCGCGGTGGCCTGCCACGGCTTCGGCCCGCTTGCGCTGGATGGCCGCATAGTCCGGGGTGCGTGGATCCAGCGTTTTTTCCGTTGCGTTCGGGTATTGGTTGGTCCCGACGATGACATCCTTGCGGCGGGCATAAGCGCCCTTCCGTTTGGACGCGATTCCCGCGATTTCCTTCTGGATGAATCCCTCCTTCAACGCTGCGATCAGTCCGCCCTTTGCTTCGATAGCTTGGAAGAGCTTCCAGGATTCGGCCGCGATCTGGTCGGTGAGTTTTTCGACCGCGTAGGATCCACCTGCGGGGTCGATGACTTTGGTAAGGTCACATTCCTCGGAAAGGATGAAGTGGACGTTGCGGGCGATGCGGCGTGAGAAGTCATCCGGCAAGCGCACAACTTCATCAAACGGACCCACATGCATGCTGTCGCAACCTCCCAATACGGCGGAGAACGCTTCCGTCGTCACGCGCAACATATTCACATACGGATCAAGGACCGTCTTGTTGGCGAGTGAAGTCCGGGCGTGAATATGAATCGGAAGATCCTCAATCGCGCATCCATAGGCTTCGAGCACGCGTGCCCACAGCATGCGGATCGCCCGGAGCTTCGCGATTTCCAGGAAGTAGGAGCTTCCCACTCCCACCCCAAAACGCATGGAGCGCGCGATGACTTCCACCGGAATCCCTCGCTGGTTGAGCTGGCGGACATATTCAACGGCTTCAGCGAGAAGGTAGGCGGCCTCTTGCGCGGCACTCGATCCCGCATTGTGGAAGATATTGGCATCCACGAAAACAGTACCCATCGACGGGGTCTTGGCCTGCGCTGTCCGGGTGGTCGCGGCCAGTTCATCAAAAGCCTTGGCCAACGAAACCGGAAGGGATCCATTCCGCATCCAGTCCCCGATGGGATCGCCACCGATATTTCCCTGCACCTTACTCAGTTGAATGCCCTTCTTTTCACAATAAGCGGTGAGCATCGCGTAAATCGCCTGACTGCCCGCACCGGATTGACTGAAAAGGGAAACCGCATCGAGAACCACGCCATCCAAGGCCTTCTCGAGGTCTTTAAGGGTGGTCAGCGAAACCCCGCACGCACCGACTTCGGTCGCTCCGGCGGAGTCCGGATCAAGCCCCTTGCGGGTTGCGGGATCCAGCAGGATATTGAGCTCGTCCGCCTCGCCTTTCAGGTCGAGCAACGCTGCACGGTTGAGTTCTTCCGGAAGACTCTGCGGAAGCTCCTGTGAGACCTTCCAGCGCCGGACCGTGTATCCGGCCGCGTTGGCACAGCGTACAAATTGGGTGAATCCGGGCATCGAGCGCGCATGCGTCAGTTCGCGGATGTCATCCTTCCGGTAGATCGGCTGCAGATCAAATCCCTCAAAGGTCGGCGTCACCAACACCTTTTCGAATGGTTTTCCTTTCAAAAGGTCTTCGGCGGCTGCTTTCCAATCGGCATAGGTATGCGCGGGAAACAGATTCTTCAGTTCCAACTCGATTTCTGATTGTGCCATAATCTTGTATTCCTTACTCCAAAAAGCCCACGAAATGCCAGTGCAAAGCACGATTCCGAGCGTTTTCTTGTTGCCCCAGCTTCTAGAATCGGGCTTTCTATTGGCAATAACATTATTTAATAACTCAGGTTCTTTTCAGTGCTGTTCCTAATCCTCTTGATTCTTTCGATCAAGTTGATTTGCAAGCATTCAGTGGCGGAAGACGGGCACGCTGGAGACGACCTTTTCAGCCCGCCGTTTTCCTGATATCGATTTTAGACATGAACTGGCGATGAGGTTTCGACCGACCGCCCTCCATCCATTAGCATCAATGACTGCAAACCGAATCAAAGAAATGACCGCTGAAGAAGCGGCCGCCCTTATCAAAAACGAGGATGTGATCGGCTTCAGCGGGTTCACCCCTGCGGGAGCGTGTAAGGTCATCCCCAAAGCGATTGCCAAGAAGGCAATGGCTGAGCACGAGGCCGGACGTCCTTTCAAGGTCGGGGTCGTGACCGGGGCCTCCACGGGGCCATCCCTCGACGGGGCGCTGGCCAAGGCAAATGCGGTGCTCTTCCGCACGCCTTATCAATCGAACGCGGATCTGCGCAAACAGATCAACTCCGGTGAAACCCGTTTCTTTGATATGCATTTGTCGCTCCTTCCGCAGTATGTGCGGTACGGATTCCTCGGTAAGTTCAACTGGGCGATCGTGGAAGCCTGCGATGTGAATGACAACGGTGAGATCACCTTGTCGACTTCGGTTGGAGCCAGTCCAACCTTCTGTGATGTGGCGGATAAGATCATTGTGGAGCTCAACACCTATCATCCCAAGGCATTGCGCGGCTTCCACGACATTTACATGCCGGTGAATCCTCCGCACCGCCGGGAAATCCCGATCTACAAGGCGGATGACCGCATCGGGACCGAAGTGATCAAAGTGGACCCGTCCAAGATCGTTGGATACGTGGTGAATCACCAGCCGGATGAAGTCGCCGAGTTCAAGGACAGCAACCCGATCACCGAAAAGATCGGCGAGAACACGGCCCGTTTCCTGGCCGGCGAGATTGCCGCTGGCCGGATTCCCCGTGAGTTTCTCCCGATCCAGAGTGGCGTGGGCAACATCGCCAATGCGGTTCTCGGTGCTTTGGGCGCCAACCCGGAGATTCCCCAGTTCAGCCTCTATTCCGAAGTGATTCAGGATTCTGTGATCGACCTCATGGATGCCGGTCGCATCCGCTTCGCCAGCGGCACCTCGTTGACCGTCACCAAGGACGTGAAGGATCGCCTTTACAAGGATCTGAGCGGCTACCGCAGCAAGATCCTGCTGCGTCCCCAGGAAATCTCGAACAGTCCCGAGCTGGTCAGGAGACTTGGGATCATCTCCATCAACACCGCGCTGGAGCTTGATATCTTCGGAAATGTCAACAGCACCCATGTGCTTGGAAAGAACATGATGAACGGGATCGGCGGTTCCGGTGACTTCACCCGCAACGCTTACATCTCGATCTTCACCTGCCCGTCAGTGGCCAAGGGTGGCAAGATAAGCGCGATTGTTCCGTTGTGCAGCCATATGGACCACAGCGAGCACTCCGTTCAGGTTATCATTACCGAGCAGGGGATTGCGGACCTGCGCGGAAAGGGCCCGATCGAACGCGCCCGTCTCATCATCGAAAACTGCGCGAATCCGGAATACCGCGAAGAGCTCAGGGATTACCTCAAGGCGAGCAAGGATGGACATACCCCCCAGACGCTCAAGTATTCCTTCGCGATGCATGAGAAGTTTCTCGAAACCGGTGACATGCGCGGCGTGAAGTGGGATATCTGACCTTCCCCTTCAGTTGAAGCATTACAGGAAGACCCGTCCGGCTTAGGCTGGACGGGTCTTCTGTTCTTCGAAAACATCAATTCTAACCAAAGAATAGGTAATCAAAAGACCAGATCAAACATCCTTTTCGAAGAATTGCACCGGCGGCGATAAAGGGAAAGAGATGAAAAAAGGGAGCATATCGGTGAGCTCGGCTGATCCCATCAATCCACCATTAAACCGATCAACCTTTGCAAGATAACAGAGTGCTTAGATTTCTTCTGGAAAGCCGTTCTAATAAATGGATGCCCATACTGGCCATTGGGACGAATGTTTGTTTAATGGAAGCTCCAATTTCAGCCATATAGCTCCAACGGTAATTTTGTCCAGATGAGGACATGTTGCAGGCGACCTCGATAGCATCACTGGCAACCTTATTTTCGACTTCAAATATTGTTTTGCCGCAACAAGCCACAAAGTAGCCTGAGGGTTTGAAACGGGATTCCCGGTGCGACTTGCTATTGAAAGGTTAGAGCTGGTCGAGGTGGGCTTTGAGTTCCTCAGGGCTCATGGAGTTGAGGATGGCATCGAGCTCCGGGTCGGACGGGGTTGAGGCGAGCTGGTCAGCAAGAAGCCGGATGGTGGGGAACTCGAATATGTCCCGGAGGGAGCAGGTCAGGCCGGTGGCCTGTTCGATCGCGTTGACGAGTTTGATGGCTTTGAGGCTTTGCCCTCCCAAATGGAAGAAGTTGTCGTCGATCCCGATCCGGTCCACGTGCAGGACGGATTGCCAGACGTCGATGAGTTGTCCATCAAGTGGGGTGCGCGCGGAGCTGTGGCTTGCCCCCGATGACTCTAGCTTGGGGGCGGGGAGTGCCTTGCGGTCCACTTTGCCATTGGGCGTGGTCGGAAGCGCGGGAAGCCACTTGAAGAGGGACGGGACCATGTAAGCTGGAACTCTCGGAGAGAGGTGATTCCGCAGTTCCTGGATGCCGGTTTCCCGTCCGACCAGATAGGCAATGAGGCCCATGACACCAGGGGCTTCGTCAAACGCCATTACGAACGCTTTGTCGATGGATGGGTGCGTGAGGAGTGCAGCCTCGATCTCGCCGGTCTCTACGCGAAATCCGCGGATTTGGACCTGATGGTCGTTCCGGCCGAGGTATTCGAGTATGCCATCCTCGTTCCATCGTCCGAGGTCGCCGGTTTTGTAAAGACGACCTCCGGCGGGCGTGAGTGGGTGCACGATGAAGCGCTCGCGGGTGAGCTCGGGGCGGTTGAGGTAGCCCAAGCTCACTCCGGTCCCTCCGACATAGAGTTCGCCGGGAACTCCGATCGGGAGCATGCGGTGGTCGGAATCCAGCACCCACACCTGTGTCTCCGGAAGCGGTCTGCCAATGAGGCTCAAGCCGGTTGATCCCTGGATTTCATCCATCGAAACCGGATGATAGGTGACGTGCACCGTGGTCTCGGTGATCCCGTACATGTTGATGAGGGATACCTGATCGAGGGGATAGCGGGCGACCCAGTCCTTGAGGTAGCGGGGTTCGAGGCGGTCACCACCAAAGATCACATACCGGAGCGAAGCCCCAGCGGGTAGATTCTCGTTCCGTTGCAGGAGGTTTTCGGAGAAGGCGTAGAAGGCGGCCGGAGTTTGGTTGAGAATCGTGACGTGCTCACGCAACACGAGATCCACGAATTCCGGGATATTCTGAACGGTTTCGTAGGGTGCGATGGTGGTCCGTCCGCCGAAGAGCAGAGCGCCGTAGAGCTCCCAAACCGAGAAGTCGAAGCAGAAGGAGTGCGCGATGACCCACACGTCATCCGGGCCGAAGGTGAAATCGAAGCGTTCGTTTCTCAGGAGCCGGACCACATTGCGGTGGGATATGAGGCAACCCTTCGGAGTTCCGGTCGATCCGGAGGTGTAGATCACGTATAGCCCGTCGTCCGGTCCATGGACGCGATCCGGGTTTTGATCGTCCGTAGCGGGATCCACCTGGGAAAGGATGATGGTGTCCGGGCCGTCGTAGGGATAGGGAACGTCCTGGTCGCAGATGACGCTGCGGATGCCTGCGTCCTCCACCATGAAGCGGATGCGCTGCTCCGGATAACGGGGATCGAGCGGAACATAGATACCGCCGCACTTCTGAATCGCGAGCATCGCAATAACCGTGCGTTCATCGCGCGGGAGCCAGATTCCGACGCAGTCTCCTTTCCGTATGCCTTTGTCGATGAGGTGGTGTGCCAGCTGGTTGGCGTTGGTGTTCAACTCCGCGTAGGTGAGCTGACGATCGCCACGCTTCAATGCGACGCGATCCGGGTGGCCCCGGACGCTGTCCTCGAAAAGGTCGGTGATAGTGGCCGTATCGGGATAGCGGGCAGAGCGGTCGTTCCACTGGCGGAGTGTCTCCAGATCCTGAGCGCCGACCCATTCGATGGTGTTCACCGGAGAAGACGGGGCACGTGTTCCTTCCGCGAGGATCCGGAGATACTGTTGGCTGAGGCGGTCGATGAAGGACGGCTTGAAGGCGCTTGCGTTGAAGGTGAACTTCAGGGAGAGGGTGTCCGTCGGAACCGCGATCAGGTTGAAGTCGTAGTGGGTGCGTTCGAATCCGCCGATGTCCGATATTGCAAGCAATCTGCCGGACCCGGTGGCATCCTCTCTCCGGAGCGTATCCTGAATCGGGTAGTTTTCGAAGACAAAGAGGTGATCAAAAATAGCGCTCAGGTGGGGACAAGCCTCGTGGATCTCGGCGAGCGGCAGGTGTTCGTGATCCCTCCGCTCGATACTTTGGCTGTGGATTTGCCGGACAATCTGATCAATGCCTGCTCCGGGCTGAACTTGGATGCGGACCGGAACCGCATTGATGAAGAGCCCGACCATTCGTTCGACATCCGGAATCGACTCTGGACGTCCGGATACGATCAGCCCAAAGGTCACGTCGTCGAGCTGGTTGATGCGGGAGAGCAGCAATGCCCACGCTGCCTGGAGTAGAATGCCGGGCGTGGTTTGAAGGGAGGCAGCCAGGGAGCGGCAAGCCTCCCATGTATCCCCGTCGAGGTGGACCACGTGCTCGCGGTAGTCGTAATCCGAAGCGACCTCGGTCCGGGCTGACCGGGGGATCGTGGTGAGCTTCTCAAATCCGGACAGCCGTTGTTCCCAGTAAGCTTTGCTGTTGGTGCGATCCGCCTGCTCCAGCCATTCCACGTAATTGCGGTAGTCTGCCGGAGGGGGCAGTGTGGGGTCGGAGTGGTGAACCGATGATTCGTAAAGCTGATTCCAGTCGTCCCATAGGATGCCGACACACCAGCCATCCATGAGGATGTGATGGTGACTCCATACCACGTGGGTCGTCTCATCCTCGAGCCGGAATGCCTGGATCCGCATCAGGGGCCCATGTGCCAGGTCAAAGGGAATGCCGCGATCCGCGGTTTCAAAGGCCTGAACCGATTTGGTCTGTTCGGCGCGGGATAGGTGTCGCAGATCCGATAGCGTCACCGGTACGGGACGCTCGCGGAATACCACCTGCGCCGGTCGAGGTAGAGCCTTGTGAATGAACACCGAACGCAATACCGGGTGGCGGGCGACCAGGCCTTGCCATGCATGGGAGAAGGCTTCCGGATCGAGCGTGCCTTTAAGGGTGAAGGTCATCTGCTCGAAGTAGGCTTCGGACTCGGGATGGCGCATGTTTTCGAAGAGAAGCCCCTCCTGCATCGCGCTGAGGGAGTAGACGTCCTCGATATCCGAAGGATTCCATCCCTGGGACTCAAGGATCGCGTTCCAATCGGTGAGCCGGATTCCGGATGCGGCGAAATCGGAAGGGGTGTGCTCGGCAGCCCGTTTGCGGCAGAAGCGCAGGAGCTGCATGAGCGCTTCCTCGAAGGTCGCGAGGAGCGCCTCAATGCTGTGTGCGTCGAATCGGGTGGAATCGTATTCGGCATGCCAGTGCTGGCGTCCCCCGATTTCGTATCCATAGATGGCAAGTGCCGAAAGCGGCTTTTGCCTGGGTGAACGGTCGAAAGGCGGCCGGTCGGCTGCGATGGTGAAACGTTCGCTCCGGGCCCCGGAGTCCATGATCCCGAGGTAATTGAAGCTGATCTCGGGATAGACCGTATCCGCGAATTGTTCCGGGTGGATGATCTCCCGAAGCCTGGTGAATGAACGGCCTTCGTCGGGGAGCGTTCGAAGGGTTTCCTTCGTGTCGCGCATCAGGTCATCGAGTCGATCGGAGTCGACAGGTTCAAAGCGAACCGGCCAGAGATGGGTGAACCATCCGACCGTGCGGGACAGGTCGTATCCGGAGTCGCTGATGTCCCTGCCATGGCCTTCCATTTCGACCAGCAATGCTTCTGCCGGGTTCCATGCACGCCAGGCCAGTCGGAGGGCGGCGAGCATCAATTCCTGCGGTTGGGCGTGGAACGCGCGGATCGCCTCGGTGATCGATTGGTTTTGGATTGTTGGTGAGAAGACGCTCTCGGTGTGATGGATCGCGCTTTGGTCGGTTGCACGCGCCTCCGGATGGCCGGGCAGGTGAGGAAGCGGCGCAGAAAGCATGGATTTCCAGACCTGAAGGGCACGATCAGAATTCTGTGGAGTCTGGGCATTATTCGAAATCGTGGCCCAGCGCAGGAAGCTGCATGACGATGGAAGCTTGGCTGTGCCGCCGGATGTGATCGCGTCGTAGGCCGATGATAGGTCCTCGATAAGGATTCTCCAGGAATAGGCATCGACCGCCAGGTGATGAGCGGTCAGCAGGAGTCGGTCTCCGGCATCCAGACGGACGAGCAACGCCCGCCACATTGGCCCGCTCCGGAGGTTCAGTTTTTCCTGAATGGCCCGGATATGATCGATGAGCGTGGCCGCTGCATCGTCTGATCCCCTGAGATCGAGGGTTTCGAGCGGATCCGCAACCGATGGTTCGATCCACTGTTGATCTTCGTCCACCCGTAAGCGTAGGGCATGGTGGTGCCGTGCGAGTTCGCGCAGGCTTTGGGAGAGGGTTTCGGGTTCCAGCGGGATGGTTGAATCGACCCAGACCGATTGGTTGAAGTGGTCGCGATCGATGGTGACCTCCCGGAAAAACCATTGCTGGATGCCGGTCAGCGGAGCGCTGGGAGGTTCATCCTGCTGATCAGGGGCAACCGGAGCGGTTCCGGACAAATGCTTGTCAAGGGTTTCGATGGTTGGGTAGCGGAAGAGCAACTTCATGTCCATCTTCCATCCGAGTGTCTGCAGGCGGGAGGCGATCTGGATCCCTTTAATGGAATCTCCGCCGACCC
>JAQVLM010000330.1 GCA_028704125.1 Opitutales bacterium | reverse complement strand
ACGTTCAGGCGAGCCAAGGATGTCCACAACCTCACAGGACCGGGCATTGCGCAGGAAAGCACGGACCACCATGCCGTTGTCACCCTTGGTGTGCATTCCCAAGTAGGCGTGCGGATCAGGATGGATGGCTTTGAGGATCTTATCGGAATCGGTAATTTTCGATTTCACAGGCAGGAATTAAGGTTTCATTCTCATCGGGAAGCAATGCTTAATAGTGATGGGTGTCGGGCCTGTCAGCAATCCGAATCCCTTGATATATTGTGAGAATGCATCCTCCTGCATGGCCGAGCATCGGGTTTTCTCAACGTGAATGCCGCGAAATGGAACAGATTGACGCTTGAACTCGCGGAGAGCTTCTTCATAATCCGCGCCCATGGAATTCCAGCAACTCATCATCCGATCCAACCGTTACCTCGCCGCGGCACTCTTGGAATCCAAAATGATCAAAAGCGAGCACGTCGAAAAGGCCAATGCCCGTTTGCTCGCCGCTATTCAGGCCGGAAACTACAAGCAAGCCTCGCTGTTGAGTATTCTCACGTATGACTTGCAGGTGCTGGATGAGGCCTCTCTGATTGATCTCGTGGTAGAGACACACAAAATCGGAGTGATCAGCCTTGGAAACCTTGACCTGAAAAACAAGGTCGTCACCGAAGCTTCTCTGGAGTTGTGTTGGTCCACGTGGACCCTTCCTTTTGATACGCTGGATGAATGCGTGTGCCTTGCCTCGTGTTATTACTTGAGCAAGCCCGCTGTTGATCATTGGGAGAAACACTACAACCGACCGGTGATATGGTACGCGACATCCCTCAATTCGATGGCGATGGCTTTGGAAAAACTTGAGACTCAGGCGACTCAACCCGTAACCTGAGACACCTGCTCTCCAATCCTTTTGTGGCACCCAACTTCAAAATCGGACGGACTTACCCCACATATTCCTTAAGAAGCACATACTCCGGTCGATTATTCAGAAAGTTGATTCTTTTGATCACTCAGTCACCCTAATTCTCTTATATCCATGCCCGGCAGAATTCTCATTGTAGACGACGACGACGATTTCAGAGGTCTGCTCAAAGACGTATTCACTCAGGCAGGGCACACTGTCACAGCTGTCAATAGTGCCCACAATGCTTTGGCTGAATTGAGCCAGCAGGAGTTTGACGCCGTTGTGACCGACCATAACATGCCGGAAATGTCCGGCGAAGAGCTTATCAAACGTATCCGGAGCTCGGAGCCCAACATCCCGATCATCCTCGTTTCAGGGTACCTGAATCAGGATTTGATCCAAAACCTCAAAAATGTGAACACCGAGATCTTTCACAAGCCGTTGAATGTCATTTCTCTCTTGCGAAAGACAGACGAGAAGCTCAACATGTCCGGGAAATAGACTGTAAACAGATTGTAAATTCCTCCTCTAGCTATGGCGCACCGTATTTTGATTGTAGACGATGACGACGATTTTCGTTCGTTGCTGGCGGATTTGTATACGCAGGCCGACTACGAAGTAACCCCGTTTGCAAATCCGTTGGAAGCGCTGAAGCAATTCAAAAAGGATGATTATCATTTGTGTGTGGTGGACCAGACGATGCCTGACCTCAAGGGGATCGATCTCATCGACCAGGTGAGACTGATCAACCCGCGCATACCGGTCATCATGATTTCGGCCTTCCTGGGGGAAGACGTGATTGAGCGACTCAGGCAGCTCAGAATCGACGTATTTCACAAGCCATTGAATGTGCGTTCGCTGCTCAGGAAAACAGCTGAACTCATCAATGGAATGACCGCTGCGGGGCCCACCCATGCTGCGGAAGTCATGTCTGAAGCGGGTAGAAGAGTGGCAACCGACGAGAAGGATGCCTTCATGTCTTTCCCGCTGAAATCGGAAATGAGCCGGAAATTCCATCGGGAAATCCTCTCGATGAAGCAAGGTCCGAGCAATCTCGTGCTGGTTGGGCCTGCCGGCACCCATTTTCAACTCATCTGCGAGGACATCGAAAGCCTCTATCCATCGAAAGAGCATTTGTTCCTTTACCTTTCCAACGACAAAATCACGTCGTTCGAAATCCTTCGCATGCTTTCGGGGGAAGATGCATCCAGGAACATTATGGTTGTCTTGTTGGAGGCCTATGATCTCCAACCCGTGCACCGCGATGTGGTGCTCAAGCTCTATCGCAAGGCCGGTCCATTTTCCGCGATTCAGAATCAGGTCCGGTTTGTTTTCTGCCTCAATGAGGATCTGGATACCCAGTATTCCAAAGGCAAAATCGATGAGGATTTCTATCTGATTCTCGGACAGAAGGAGATTTTCGTTCCCACTTTGAATGAATGTGCGGACGATATTCCTGAAATGGCGTTGACGATAGCCAAGAATTACTCCCGGGACAACCGCCAGTTCTCTTTCCGCGGTTTTGATTCGTCGGCGATTGATTTCCTGAAAGGCTACGAATGGGAACGGAACTATGCCCAGCTCGAAGCCACCATTCATGCGGCCGTCCGGCTCGCAGAAGGTTATCCCATCGGGGAAGACCTCCTGAAACAACTCGCCAGCCAGCCCGATTTCATTGTCGAAACTCCTTCTGCGCGTCCCTCAGTGGATACGCCCAAGCAGGAAGCCCCTGCAGCGACTCCTCCGGCACGTCCACGTCCTGCAGCTGCTCCTCAATCTGCGGCTGGAGCCCCCATCCGGAGACCTGCAGTTCCAGGTGCTGCGCGCCCAGGGGTGCCGCCCCAACAGGGAATGAGGCCTGCTGCCGCCCCGGGTCAGCCTGGCAATCCAGCAGGTCCACGACCTGCCCCGACGGCTGATCAGGCAAGAAGACTCCATTTTCCGACCTCACAGGAAATGGGCTTACCCGCACGCAAGCCGCAACTCAATCTTCGTCAGCCCGGAGCGGGCTTACCTCCGGCCAAGCCACAGTTGAATCTAAGAGCAGGAGCTCCTGCCGGTGAAGGAACCCCTGCGCCTCAGCGTCCTCCGGTGCAACGTCCAGCTCAGCAGCCTCAGGCTCAAGCTCCCGTTGTGAAGCCGACTCAAGCTGCGGCAAAACCGGTCATGAAGCCGGGAAGCGTGATGTCTGCTCCTGCCCAGAAGCCGATCGTATCGCCATCGGAACGTCCACAGCCGAACACCGAAGTGATCCGATTTCCCAAGCTTGTGGATGAAACCGATCAGGCTCAGAAGATCCTGTCGCGGGGCAAGCCGTATTGATTGAAACGGTATTGTATCTCCGTTTCCATTTTTGAAAGCCTTCATCCTGACGGTGAAGGTTTTTGTATTTCCGGATGTGCGATGGGCGGTGCTTTTGAAAATGGTATCCAAACAAGGGCATCCGGATCACAATTTCCTTGGCGCCTTCACCATTGGGATTATGCCTTGAAACTGTGATCGAATTTCGAAATCTGTGTTTACGTTATGGACCGCAAATCGTGTTTGACGGAATATCCGGCAATATCTCGGTGCGCGATCGCATAGCGCTTGCCGGGCGCAATGGAACCGGAAAAACGACTTTTCTGAAGGCATTGCTGGGCAAAGCGGAATTGGATTCCGGTCAGATTGCAGTCGGAAAAGGGATGTCGATCGGTTACCTTCCTCAGGATGGAATTGAAGGCGATGGTCTTCCCCTCATTGAGGAGGTGGAAAAGGCGGAAGACAGCATTCAGACCCTTCAGCAGGCATTGGAAGTGGCTTATGACAGAGTCGCCGGACGAAGGGAAGGGGAGACTGCCGATGAGAATGAACTGGAAGCGTGGGAAACCATCCATCGTATTGAGGGGGAACTGCAGCTGAGGGAAGCGCATAAGCTCAGAATGAGGACCGAAAAAGTCCTGATGGGACTGGGATTTCAAATCCCGGATTTTGAACGATCCACCAAGGAGTTCTCTGGTGGGTGGCAGATGAGAATCGCACTGGCAAAACTACTCCTGAAGCATCCGGACTATCTTTTGCTCGATGAGCCCACCAATCACCTCGATTTACCTTCACAGCGTTGGTTGGAGAACTTCCTGTCATCCTATCAGGGCGGGCTCGTGATCATATCCCACGACCGGGCATTTCTGGATTCGCTGACACGCAAGACCTTTGCTTTGAGCAGGGGGCATCTGGAGGTATATGCGGGTAACTACTCCTATTATGAAAGGGAAAGTGCAGCCAGGAAGGCCCAGTTGGTTGCGATGAAGATCAATCAGGACCGGCAGATTGAAAAAACACAGGACTTTATCGATCGCTTCCGGGCGAAAGCGACAAAAGCAAGTCAGGTTCAAAGCAGAATCAAGCAGCTGGAAAAAGTAGAGCGGATCGAAATCGAACAGGATGAAGCCTCCCTCC
>JAQVLM010000329.1 GCA_028704125.1 Opitutales bacterium | reverse complement strand
ATGGTTTCAGCCGTCCGCTTCAACTGTCGCAGGACATGCTTGTCCCGGACAATATCGATCCAGTAACGCGCATGAACCGTCGATTCAATCCGGTTCGTGATCTGACTGAGGTAAACAATCCCGCCGACCGCGTCCAACAGTTGATTCGAGCGCAGGTAGTCCGTCAGAACAATCATGTCGATCGGCTTGCCGTCTTCAAAAAGGCGCTGGATCGCATCGAACAGCACTTTGTGCTGCGGGTGATAAAACACATCACCCTGAATCCCGCGACTGAAACACTCGGATAAGACATCACCGGTTCCATCGATGAGGCAACTGGCAATCAGCCCTTGCTCCGCATCGATGTTGTGAGGATCCTGCAGTGCGGGATCCTCAGGCAAAGCCCGCTGAGCCTCCGCCATGAAGGACCGACCGCCTGCCTTGCCTGTTCTGCCGGGTTCTTTTGGCATTCCAATGTGCGTGATAACGATCAGCGGTAAAAGTGAAAAACCATTTGAGCGCCTTGCGGGAGTCTCAATGAATCCCCCTGGCGCCAAATGGTCATTTCAATCCTATCGTCAGCCGGGAGGGATGTCACTCCGCCGCCACGGGCTGATCTTCAGATACCACTTCAAACTCGAAATCAAACGACACATCCGGATGCAGCCGGATCTTGGTGCTGTGCTTACCAAGCGACTTGACAGGTGTATACAAGGAAACCTGCTTCTTGTCGAGCTCGATGCCTTCCGCTGCGATGCGGGCGAGCAAATCGCCAGCAGTGACAGCTCCAAACATCCGGCCTTCTTCACCGGTTTTAACCGTGAACACCAGATTGAGCTTCTCGATGCGCCCCTTCAATTCCTGAGCTTTGTCAAGCTCCTTGGCTTCGCGCATCGAACGGGCCTTCTTGAGGGATTCCACATACTTGCGGTTCGCCTGGGTGATGGGAAGCGCAAGCTTCTGGGGAAGCAAATAGTTGCGGGCATATCCTGCCTTGACTTTAACCTGATCGCCTTCGCCACCGAGATTGTCCACCGGTTTGAGCAAAAGAATTTCTTTCGTTGCCATATTCTATCCTTCTAATTGTTTATCAAATCCACAGCCGGGTTTCGGGATGCGTCAAAACGGAACATCCTCCGCACCATCCTTCATGTCATAACTTCCCGCAGGACCACTCCTGCGGTCTTCATGGGCCGATCCCCCGCCCTGCCTCGGAGCATATCCCTCGCCAGCATCATCGCCTCGCCCTCCCACAAACTGGAAGTTCTCGACCACTACGACCATCTTCGATCGTTTGTCGCCCTCTTTGGTCGTCCAATTATCCATACGCAGCCGGCCTTCAATGAGAATCGGCTTTCCCTTGTTCATGAACTTGCCAATCACCTCAGCCAGCTTGCCGAATGCGTCGACATCAACAAAGGTGACTTCCTCCTGATTGTTCCCATCACTCCCTTTGAAGGTGCGATTGACAGCCAACCCGATCTTGCAGATTGCCAATCCCTGAGGAGTGACACGCAATTCCGGATCGCGGGTAAGGTTACCCATGAGAATGACTTTATTGAAGCTGGCCATGATGAGTGATGGTATAAGGATTGAGGGATAGTGCGGGACCAGACAGAGGCTCGCTCAGAATTGAGCCGGCAGACGCCCGTTTGGTCAGATCTTTTCGATCATGATGCGATCCACCCGGTTGTCGAGGCGGAACTTCTCATGAACCTTTGCCGGAACTTCGGCCGGCGCGGTGAAATCATACTGAACGAAAATCCCGGTGTCCTGTTTCGAGTTATGGGAAACACGGGTCAGCGGCCGTGATCCATGGTTCGCGACCTTGGTCACTTCGCCACCCAACTGCGTGAGAACCTGCGTGATTTCTTCATATAGGGAATCCACCGATGCCTCCACGCCACGCGTGTCGAGCAGGAAGGTGGCACGGTACGATGTATTGGTCTTTGCCGCCATAATAATGCTTATGTTCTAGGTATTAAGAATGTTTTTGATTGATCCAGTTCATTGCATGTATCGGACCCTTTTGGATCGTTTTCCCGATACATTCCAAATAGTGAGACATCCGGTCTTCGATCAGCTGGTTCTCCTCATCCGAAAACCGGCTGAGCACGTGATCCGCCAGCTTCTGATCCGGGTGCCGCTTTCCACCCACGCCAATCCGGAGTCGGGCAAAACTCCCACGGATACTGGATGCGATATCCTTTATGCCATTGTGACCAGCATCTCCGGATCCGACACTCAGTTTTGCATCCCCGAACGGTATCGTGATGTCATCACAGACACAAACCAGAGCCGAAGCGGATAGCCCAAAGTATGCCATGAGAGAATGGACACTCTTTCCGGAAAGGTTCATCAGGGTATGAGGCTTGAGCAACATGAGATCCACTCCATTCCAATCCGTTCGGGACCACTCACCGCAAAACCGCAGGCTCCGTTTCCACGGCATCCTGTGCTCCACGGCAAACCGGTCCACAACCCGGAATCCGATATTGTGGCGAGTCAGGGCATACTGCGCCCCCGGATTGCCAAGACCGGCAATCAACCAAGTCGTTGGCTTTTCCGCTTCCGGACTCATTGTCAGTTTTTCTCATTCCCTTTAGAGAATCCCAGAAAACACAAGATTGGGCACCGGATGAAGATCAGGCAGTCGCCGCTTCTGCACCTTCGGCTTCACCCTCTGCTTCCTCCATCTTGGAGGCGCCAACACAAGCCACAACGACTTGATCCGCATCACCCACGTAAGTGACGCCCTCACAGGCGGGCAATTCACGCATGTGAACCGATTGGCCGACCTGCAGCTCCGTGACGTCAATCAGGATTTCATGCGGCAAATGCCTCGGTAGACAACGAACCATAACCTGGTCGGCCACGATTTCGATCAGACCACCCTGGCTCTTCACACCAAAGGATTCACCCTTCACGCGAACCACCACATGCGCTGTGATCTCAACACCCTTTGCGACTTCGCGCAGGTCAATGTGAGTCACTTCACGGGAAATCGCATTGCGCTGGACTTCTTGAATCAGGCTACGCACACGCTCACCCGTCTCAGTTTCGATCTCAAACAGTGTCGTTTGTCCGGCAATCTCCTTGGCCAGAAGACGGAATTCCACCTTGTCCACACTCAGTGAGCGGTTGCCGGATGGACCGTAGAGATTGACAGGGATGCGCCCTTGCGCCCTCAATTTCGTGGCGGAACCAGTTCCGACCGTCTCTCTGGATTGTACTTTAATGACTAGGTTTTCCATGTCCGATAGCTTCTGAATATGGCTTGTCTGTGGCGAAAAAGATTCTAGGAAACGGGCTTCATCTTAAAATGCAATCCCTATCTTGCGCGATTCACACCTTTTTCGTCGATGATACTGACTTCGCACCACATTCCCGCTCTTTTTGGAGCCTGATCCGCTCACTCCGATGTTGATGCCCTGGTCTCCATGTAGGGTCGCATCGCATAGCGAACCCCTCTTGAATAGCCCTCAGGTTTCGTTCCCGCATGCCGTTCACCGTCGACAAGACGGAACTCATACTCAAAACCGGAATAGCCCCCATGACGCAGGATTTGATCAAAAGCCAATATACCTCCGCGGAAATCCTCCCACTCCTCTCCTGCGGCACTCATGAACAATCGGGCGGGCAACTCAGTCTTGCCCCGCTGAAACTCTCCATCGGTCCGATAGTCGTTTTCGATTTGGAACAATGCCCTCCGACCCACATTCACCGCCGGACTGATCGAAACATACGCCTGAAACGCTTCAGGATCCTCAAACAGCGTATGCAAAACAAAATACCCACCCATCGAGCTTCCACCCAGCACGCGCCAGGATGGATCGGTCCGGAAGGTGGAATCCACCAATGGAATGATCTCTTCCCGGATGACCTTCAGGAAATCCCGCCCACCCCCGGTCGGCATATCCATACCCTCAAGCGTCTCCCAACTCAGGTCTAGCATTCTCTCACGATCCGGATCCATTGAGGGATCGGAATACCCGATGCCCACCAGAATATACTCCGGAACGCTCTGATCATAGACCATGTTTCCATACATTGTGTGGAGCAAACGCCCATCCCAATACCCGTCGAGCACATACAATACGGGATACCGTTTTTGCGAATCCGCATCACCGTAGGAATATGGAAGCGACACAAACAATTCATAGGGCCGTTGATTCAGCTTCGATTTCAGGGGAATCAACTGGGTTCCTTCCATCACCGCCGTTGGATAATCCGCGCCCGCCAACGACAGAGCTCCAAGGATACAGACTGCAAGAGACAACAGAACGTTTGTTTTCATGATGATTCAAGGATACAGGTTGAACACGTTTCATTCCGGACGAAACCAACG
>JAQVLM010000328.1 GCA_028704125.1 Opitutales bacterium | reverse complement strand
GGGGGCTGACCTTTGTAACCTTCCTGGTGGTGCTCATTGTCGCGGCTGGGGTCTCCAAAATTCTGCCTGATATGCCCGGGGCAATCACAGTTCTGGTGGCGGTGGTCTTCGCATGGGGTATCAAACAGGCCGTGATCGAACCGATCGGCATGACCGCACTGATGCAGGTGTTCTTCAAGGTCACCGAGGGGCAGGAACCCAACCCCGAATGGGAGGCCAAACTCGACAAGCTTTCCAAGAAATTCGGCAACCTCAAGAAGAAGGCGGTCGAATGGGTCGGAAAAGGCGATGAAGATGATGCAAAGGATCCGGCACCAAAGGCTGCTCCGGCTTCCCCTCCATCGGACCCGTCCAACCCGTCGATTTCCTCACCCTTCTGATTCCGATCAACGGGAAAGGGCCGGAGCCGCAAAAGGACGCTTCCGTCTTGCGGTTGTGCCGGGTCCGTGCATAGGTATGGAAATTCGCGCGCGCCCTGTTTTTCCGGGCGGGCACGGAGCTCCCGAACATCCGGATGCGATGCCGGTTTCTGTTTCAACACCTTTCTGCCATGGAAATTGATCACATTCAGAGAATTGCTGAGATCGTTAAAGAAAACGGTCTCACCGAACTTGAGCTCGAGTCGAAAGATTGGAAGCTCCACATCCGCAAAGAGTTTCCGCCTCAGCAAGTGGTCCAGTTCGCGGCTCCCCAGCTCAGTGGGCCGGCAATGCCACCAGCACTTTCCGCCCCAGCTGCCTCCGCCCCAGCCGAGGATACCAGCCTCCTCACGGTGAAGAGCCCCATGGTGGGAACCTTCTACCGGGCCGCATCGCCGGAGACCCCTCCCTTCGTTGATATGGGAAGCAAAGTCGACACGGATTCTGTGGTGTGCATTCTGGAAGCAATGAAGGTGATGAATGAGATCCATGCCGAAGTCAAAGGCACCATCGTCGAGATCCTTGTCGAAAACGGCCAGCCGGTTGAATTCGGACAGGCCCTCTTCAAGGTGAAACCCTGACGCACCGCTCCATCCACAAGGGACCGCTCAGATCTCGTCTCCAGATCACCATGTTCCAAAAAATACTCATCGCCAACAGAGGCGAAATCGCCCTCCGGGTCATCCGAGCCTGTCAGGAAATGGGCATCCAATCCGTAGCCGTTTATTCGCAGGCGGACGACCAATCGTTACACACCCAGCTCGCGACCCATGCAATCTGTATTGGCAAGCCTCCCGGGAACGAAAGCTACCTCAAAACCGACCGGATTCTCGCCGCCGCGGAAATCTCCAATGTGGATGCCATCCACCCGGGATACGGTTTCCTCGCTGAAAACGCGGAATTCGCCGAGCAATGCGAAACCTGCAACATCCGCTTTATCGGCCCCAAACCCCAGGCCATCCGGCTCATGGGTGACAAGGCAAAGGCCCGCGAAACCGTCAAAAAATCAAAGGTTCCCATCATCCCAGGAAGCGACGGCCCCATCGAATCGGAAGCCGAGGCACTCAAAACAGCCCAGCAAATCGGGTTTCCGGTGATCATCAAGGCCGTGGCCGGTGGAGGTGGACGCGGCATGCGGGTCGCCCATAACGCGGTCGCCTTTTCCAAGGAATTCGCCACCGCACGGAATGAAGCCGAAAAAGCATTCGGGGATGGGTCGGTCTACATCGAACGCTTCATCGAAGACCCAAGGCACATCGAATTCCAAATCCTCGCGGACGCATTCGGCAATGTCATTCACCTCGGGGAACGGGATTGCTCGATCCAACGGCGACACCAGAAAGTTATCGAAGAATCTCCTTCTCCGTTTCTGACCCCCGAGCTGCGCAAGCGCATGGGCGAAGCCGCTGTTAACGCGGCCCGCTCGGTCAACTATGAAAACGCGGGCACAGTCGAGTTCCTCGTGGACCGGAACGGCAACTTCTTCTTCATCGAAATGAACACCCGCATACAGGTGGAGCACCCGGTGACCGAAGAAGTCACTGGCATCGATCTGGTGCAACAACAGATCCGCATCGCCGCTGGGGAGCCATTGACCATCCGTCAGGAGGATGTCCGTTTCGACCGTCACGCGATCGAGGCCCGCATCTGCGCCGAAGATCCGGAGCGGAACTTCACACCGAGTCCCGGACTCATCGAGCTGTTCTACGCTCCGGGCGGCAACGGCATACGAGTGGATACCCACGTCTATGGAGGCTACGTGATACCGCCCTACTACGACAGCATGATCGCAAAAATCATCGCAGTCGGAGAAAATCGCTCCAAGGCAATCGAACGATTGGACAGAGCGCTTGGAGAGTGTATAGTTCGCGGTATCAAAACCAATACCGCTTTTGTCCGCTCTGTGATCGGCGACCCCGTCTTCAGAGAAGGGAAAGCCACCACCCGGTTCATTGCAGACTTCATGGAACGCAGCAAATCCTCATCCTGAGACGCTCGCTTCCACAACAATCACAGTAACCACAATCTTCTCTAGCCATCATCATGAAAGCAAAATCCAATCCTGAGGAAAACGCCGCCCCTGCAGCCGATAGCCGCCTGGCTTCGACCCCGGCCATGACAGACGAACAGGACAATCTGGGGGAAATCCGTATCCTGACACCAGTGGTGGAAAACATGGTCAAGACAATCGTTCTCGACCTGCCCGGTGTCATTGATGTCGTCACCCCGGGAGCCAATTCCATCTCCGGCTTTTTCGGAAAAACAGAAACGCGCTCGGCCGTGCGCGTGGTTGAGGATGAAGCCAAAGCCTACGCGATCGAAATCCGTGTTGCGCTCGAATTCGGAGTCAACCTCGCTCAAATCGCTCACAATATCCAGACCACCGTGCTCTCCGAAATCGTGCGCATGACATCCCACCCCGTCAGCAAGGTGGATGTTTACATTGAACGCGTGGAAAAGGCATCTCCTCGCAAAGTCGAAGACAAAAAGGAACCGGCTCCATCAACCATAGCGGATGAATCCAAGGACGCATCCGAAACGCCCAACTCTCAACCATCCGAATCGTGATCGAGCTTGAAGAAACCACCGGCGCGACCGCCAGAAAGTTTGCGGGTATCGATCTCGACGCCCTTTATTCCACCGTGCTTCCATATGCCCAGAATCCGCGGGTTTGGGTGCCGGTATTGGCTGCGTTGGTCCTCTTCATTGTCTTGCTCATGATCCGGGCACGCATGCAGCCTTCCACGATCCGCGCGTTTTCGAATGACAAGGGTTATGTCGAAATCTCCCGGACCGCACTGGTGGAGCTCATCAAGACAACCAGTGCCCGCCTCGGCATCGAAAGGAAACCCCGCGTCCGCATCCACACACGCGGGCGCAGGCTCCACCTCGATGTCCGGATTCGCATGACGTCTGACATGCGTTTGACCGACATATCTGCCACGCTTCAACAGGTGCTTCAAAGCACCTTGCATGAGGCAATGGGAATCGAACGCCTCGGCAACATCAACGTCCGGGTTACCGGAATACGCCCTTCACAGGCCGACAACAGACCGATCGAAACACCACTGATTCAGGCGGACGACTATCCCTTGCCCGAGGCTTCAACGGCAAATCATTCGGCATCCGATCCTCTATTTGAAACGGAATCCGAGGCTTCGAAGTGGTCCGACACCGACACAATCCCCGAAAACAATCCGGATAGCACTGCAGGCGACGCCAATGACCGCGAACGCTGATCTACAAAGGCTCAACCGGGCTCCGTGCGCCCTCTATGCGATCCTCGATGCTTCCTACGCAAATGAAGCGGCATTTCCCGGTTTGGCGGATCAACTCATTCGCGGAGGAGCTGGGATCCTGCAGATCCGCGCCAAGCAATCCAATAAAGAGGAACGCGTTCGCATGGCGAGTACCGTGCTGCCCATCGCCCAATCCGCTTCCGTTCCCCTCATCATCAATGATGATATCGATGCCGTGATCCAGCTACCCGGAACCGGACTCCACATCGGACAGGACGACATGCCACCCGATGAAGCGAGGGATCGGCTGGGCCACGATCGGATCATCGGACTCTCGACACACTCCCGCGCACAAGCCGAACAAGCGGAACAACTCGCGGAACAAGGGATCATCGACTATTTTGCCATCGGCCCCGTCTTCGCGACTCCTACAAAACCCGACTACACTCCGGTAACACCGGATCTTGTTCATTGGGCCATCGCCCGGAGATTCAAAACCCTTCACTTCTTCATCGGTGGCCTCAATCGCGAGACCCTTCCGATCGTTGGAAAACTTGGCGCCAAACGGGTCGTGATCGTCTCCGCCCTCTTGCGGGCATCCGCCCCGGAGACCGAGGCCAAAGCCTGTCTCAATCTCCTCTCCGACATCAAAGCCGTCTAACCCATCCATTCTCTCTGCGTCGAACACTACTGGCCCAAATAGA
>JAQVLM010000327.1 GCA_028704125.1 Opitutales bacterium | reverse complement strand
GGATTCTGCTCGACCTGACTGTAGCCGTTTTTGTCATCGGGATCATCGTCGATCGCATCCAGCGCGAATTTGATTCATTGGACACCCGCAAACTCACCGCTCTCCGGGAATGAAACACATCAGCCTCATCCTTTTGCCCCTCGCCGGGGCCCTTATTTCCGTGCTGTGGCCGGGAAACCGGAGCCGTCCGTGGATCATGGTGGCAACCAGCGCAGTCCACACGATCCTGTGTTTGTGGATGCTGATCGATCCGCCCGTGGTGCAGGTTCAGCAATATCTCGGATTCGATCCGGTCGCCAGAGCCATCCTGCCCTGCGTGTCCCTTCTCTTCCTGCTGGTATCGTTCTACGGGGTATCTTACCTGAACCTCCATCCAGACCGCCCGAACCGCGTATTTGTGGGCCCGATGCTCTGCATTCTCGGACTCCTGAGCGCGGGCCATCAGGCACGGCATCTCGGAGTGCTCTGGATCGCCACCGAAGGAGTGACCCTTGCGGCCATCCCGCTGCTGCATTTCGCTAAGACGGCCCGGGCCTATGAGGCAACATGGAAATACCTGCTGGTGGGGGGGTCCGGCATTGCCCTTTCCCTTTTAGGATCTTTCTGCATGGGCTATGCTTCGTTGCACAGTGGTGGGCATGGGGATTTGTTCTTCGCATCGCTGATTCAGGACGGACCCACACTGACCCGCCCGTGGTTGCTTACCTCGTGGGTCTTGCTACTGGCAGGATACGGCACAAAAATGGGGCTCGCCCCCATGCACACATGGAAGCCCGACACCTACGGCGAAGCACCTGGAATCGTGGGTGCGGTGCTTGCGGGCGGCGTGACCACCGTCGCCTTCACCGCGCTGCTACGCGTGCGTGCGGTGGTAGTCGCCTCCGGAGCTGGAGGCGCAGCCGATCTCTCACTCATGGCAATCGGACTCTTCTCGATGCTGGTGGCC
Source organism: Opitutales bacterium (assembly GCA_028704125.1). Lineage (GTDB taxonomy): Bacteria > Verrucomicrobiota > Verrucomicrobiia > Opitutales > JAFGAQ01 > JAFGAQ01. The sequence goes on along the minus strand of JAQVLM010000327.1, from coordinate 3,428 downwards.
GCGCTTTTTCTCCTCGGCACACGCGATTACAAGCGCATGCTCGCGTACTCCAGTGTCGAACACATGGGCATTCTCAGTTTTGCAGTGTCGCTCGGACCAATCGGAATGTGGGCCTCCCTCTTTCACGTGTGGAGCAATGCCCTGACCAAAGGAACCCTTTTTCTGAGCGCCAGCACGATCCGGCGGAATGCCGGCACCCGCACCGTTGACGACACCGCCGGAATGGCACTCATGGCCCCGCGTTCATCCATACTTTTCGTCACAGGCCTCTTCGCGATCACCGCATGTCCTCCGTTTGCGCCGTTTTTCAGTGAGATCACGGTCCTTCGAAGTGCACTCGAATACGGGCATCCATGGGCTGCTGCCGGATTTCTGGGGTGTTTGTTTCTCGCATTCCTTGGAATGAGCCGGGTGGTCTTCGCGATCATCGACGCGCGCCCGAAACGGTCCGCCCGGAAAACAGTGCGCCGGAAACCCGAAGGTATCGGAGTGCTGCTGCCCCCACTCATCTTGATTCTCATGTCGCTCTGGCTCGGACTTTTCACACCTGAGATCCTCCAAACGGCATGGACGGATGCCGTCTCCCATCTCAACCCCACCCTGAGCAAACCATGACTCCGTTCGCCACCCTTTCCAATGCATCCAGCGTTTCGTGGGACGCCATCCCACAGAAAACACCGGAGAACATGTGTTCCTCGATCGCAGAGGCAATGGCCAACGGCGCGCGGATCTGTTCTTTTTTCGGGCTCCCTTCGGACAACTCCATTTCCTTGAATTCCGGGTCGAAAACAATCGAGCTTGTGGCCGTGCTCGCGCACGACACCGAAGACGCGCTCTCGGTGATCCGGAGCATGCCTTTTTCGGGATCCTTCCCATCCCTCACACCGGATCATCCCCAAGCCCATCTTTTCGAACGCCTGATCTTTGAGGAGCACGGACTCACACCCACCGGACATCCCTGGCTGAAGCCGGTTCGGAAAACGGAAACAAACGCGCCCCGGAACAGCCCGTTTTTTGAAGTCGCAGGCTCCGAAATCCATGAGGTCGCTGTTGGGCCGGTCCACGCCGGAATCATTGAACCCGGACACTTCCGTTTCCAGTGCACGGGAGAAAAAGTCCATCACCTCGAGATTGCGCTGGGATACCAGCACCGCGGAATTGAAGCAGCGCTGACTGGTGGACCATTTCCCTCGGGCATCAAGCAGATCGAAGCCTTGGCAGGCGATACATCGGTCGCGCACACCACGGCATATGCCACCAATCTGGAAGTGCTCTCGGGAACGGAAGCTCCGCTTCAGGCTCAATGGGTCCGGGCAATCGCGTTGGAGCTCGAACGCCTCGCGAACCACACCGGAGACATCGGCGCATTGGCCAATGATGTGGCTTTTCTCCCGACATCGTCGGCTTGCGGCCGGATTCGGGGCGATTTCCTCAACCTGACGGCCTTGATATGCGGCAACCGCTTCGGACGATCCCTTGTGACCCCAGGTGGCTGCCGATACGACCTTGAACCCGAACGCGCATGTCGCCTGCGCGAACGGCTCCTGGTTTCCCTCTCCGAAGTCGAGCAAGCCGCCCGTTGGCTATGGGAATCCTCCAGCTCACGGGCCCGTTTTGAACGCATCGGCACACTCACCCCCGATGATGCCGCGAGAATGGGCATGGTCGGCCCGGCTGTGCGGGCTTGCGGGCTCGTCAGAGACGTACGGTTTGACCATCCGGCCGGTTGGCATCGTTTCGCGCAAATCCCCGTGTCCGTGTGGCCCGACGGAGATGTCCAGGCCAGAGCACGGGTGCGCTGGCTCGAGATACGCCAATCCGGAGAATTCCTCAAGGAACAGCTGGCTGCCGCTCCGGGCGGTCCGCTTATCACTCCAATGCCTCCCCTTATGCCCGACACCCTCGCCGTTACGCTGGTCGAAGGCTGGAGGGGCGAAGTCTGTCACGTCGCGATAACAGACCATCAAGGGCGTTTGAGAACCTGCAAGGTAACCGACCCCTCCTTTCACAATTGGACCGGATTGGCCCTTGCCATGCGCAACCAGGCCATTTCGGATTTTCCGATCTGCAACAAGAGCTTCAACCTGTCCTACTGCGGATTCGACCTGTAGCCAAACCCTTCTTGCCATGTCCACCTTCGATGTTCTGTTCCATCGTATCCAAACGGGTTGCGAAACCATCGCCTATCCGGACGGGCCGGCTCCCGCCCTCCCCGACCGGCACGGAGGAGCCCTGCAACTGGATTCCACACGCTGCATGGACACATGCCACGCCTGCATGGATATCTGTCCGACCCAGGCAATCCGCCGCACCCGGGAGAATGGGATCGAACTCGACCTCGGACGATGCCTGTTCTGCGGATCCTGTGTTGAGGTATGCCCGACACAGGCCATTACCCCCACCAACAATCACCGGATGGCGGTTCGGAAAAAGGACGATCTCATCCTCGGGTCCGGCGCCCGCAGCCAGCTCCGTCTGGCGGAGGACCTCGGGTCCAGGCTGATTGCGCTGCTGGGTCGTTCCATCCGTCTGCGTCAGGTCAGCGCCGGAGGATGCAACGCATGCGAAGCGGATGTCAACGTCCTCGGAACCATCGGGTGGGATCTCGGACGCTTCGGAATCCAGTTTGTTGCATCGCCCCGCCATGCCGACGGAATCCTGATCACCGGGCCCGTATCAAAGGCAATGGAGCTCGCCCTTCGGAAAACATGGGATGCGATTCCCGAACCCAAGATTGCCATCGCAGTCGGGTCATGCGCCATCTCCGGCGGGCCATTCCATGCCAACCCCGAAACCCACGCAGGCGCCGACGGCATCATCCCCATCGACCTCTACATTCCGGGATGTCCGCCCCATCCCCTCACCATTCTGGACGGACTGCTGCGCGTGCTCGGGAAACTGAAGAACAGCGCTTCCGAACACGCGGAATAGCCACTCTATTCATGGGGATTCATCCCCTCGGGACCCGTGAGGACACGCCGGAAAACGCTTCAGGTTTGCATCCTTTATAGGATTCGCTTCAGAATGCGGGCTTTGATAGGCTTCAAATCCAATGACATCCTCATCTTCCGAACTTTTTGCCCGCGCCATCCGGTGTATCCCTGGCGGAGTCAATTCTCCAGTCAGAGCGTTCCGATCAGTGGGAGGCAACCCGTTTTTCACCGCCAAAGCAAATGGAGCAACACTGACGACTGTCGATGGCGACGAACTCATCGATTTTGTCGGCACATGGGGACCTGCGATTCATGGGCATAATCATCCTGTGATCCGCAAGGCATTGCACGATGCGGTGGATAAGGGGACCAGCTTCGGCACGCCCAACCCGCTTGAAGTCCGCATGGCCGAGACCATCACGGGAATTTTCAAGTCAATTGAAAGCGTGCGTATGGTCAACAGTGGCACGGAGGCCACGATGTCAGCTATTCGGC
>JAQVLM010000326.1 GCA_028704125.1 Opitutales bacterium | reverse complement strand
TGGCGATGTCATGCATCAGGGGGTCGAGGCGTCGACAGGGGTAACGCTATGGCCGGGCAACAATGGCGATCCTGACCGCTTGCGTCTTATGACGACCTTTCATCTTGACGATTTTCGCTTTGATCGCGATCCGGATTTCGGAAACAGCCGGCTTCCGGCTGTTCCGGTGTTCTTCTTGCAGGCTGAGTTATTGGCCCGTCACCCGGGTGGATGGTTTGTCGGGTTGGGAATCGAAACGGCTCCTGACGGGATGTATGTGGATTACGCGAACACATTAGAAACTCCGGGCTACACGGTTTGTAACGTTCGGGCAGGTAGGAAGGTTCTCACTGGACTGAGCTTTTTTGTGTCCTTGGAAAACCTCTTTGACGAGCAATTCGTGAATAGCGTCTCTCCACAGTCTGGGCTCAACAATTCAGTCGATCATCATACGGCGGATGTATTCTCTGGACAGGGCCGTCGATGGAGCTTTGGGATGGAATGGGCCTTTTGATTGCGGGCTCGGAATGCATCGATGTTGACCAAACAAAAAAAGGGACGCAGCCTACCCCTAAGCTGCGTCCCACTTATTTTCTACTTTATTCTGTTACCCCAAAACTCTCCTAAGAGAGAAATAATATGTTTCATATCAATGCCACATGATTTTTGAAATGCAAGCGGAATTTTTAGAAAATGTGATTTTTTTCCGTGAGAGCCGATTGGAAACGGCTTCAGGGGATCCTTTCCATCAGACTTGCGGCTTGAACGACCTCATAGAGCAGCCAAAGGGAGCCGGATGTGGCGACTGTAGTGAGAGCGATCACAGGCCAGGTGACCTTGGATTCGGAATTCTGCCGGAAGCGTTTGGAAGCGGACGATTTGGACCGCGATGGGGTTCGTTTCCTGAATAAACGAACTGCGGGCTTGTCGGGAACGTGGGCTTTGAACCGCCGGGGACGGTTTTTCTGCCGGCCTTTCCAGACCCGCCATCGGTAAAATGCTTTCGTGATTGAAAACCCCATTGTCAGAAGCTACCTTTCGGGTTCAGAACATGAACGCTCAAATGGATAATCGTCCGGATGATAATGACCGGAGAACGGCAACGGTCAAAACGATTCAGCAATTGAAGGGCAAACGCCCGATTGTGGCGATTACTGCCTACGATACGGCAATCGCCCGATTGGTGGATCCTTATGTGGACTGGATTCTTGTGGGTGATTCGGTTGGGAACAATCAACTCGGGTTCAGCGATACGGTTCCTGTGACCCTCGATATGATGGTGCACCATACTGCAGCGGTTTCCCGGGCGGATCCCAAGTCGCTGGTTGTGGCGGATGTTCCCTTTGGGTTGGCCTATCGCAACCTGGATGTTCTTCTGGATGGTTGCTGTCGTCTGGTTCAGGAGGGTGGGGCACGTGCGGTTAAGATCGAGGTCGGCAGTGATGCGGTTATCGATAAGATACGGGTGTTGGTCGAGGCCGGGATTCCGGTGGTGGGCCACATTGGTCTGCTGCCCCAGACAGTGCAGGTCCTCGGAGGCTACCGTAGTTTTGGAAAGCACGAACAGGGGCGGATGCGCCTGTTGGATTGGGCACGGAAGCTGGAGCAGGTGGGTTGCTTTATGGTCCTCGGCGAGATGGTAGCTCCCGGGGCGGCGTTAGCGATTACCGAGGCGTTGGAAGTTCCGTTTATCGGAATCGGATCCGGATCGGGTTGTGACGGGCAGATTCTCGTGATCAATGATGTTCTCGGGCTCAATGAGCGGGTTCCCGGTTTTGTGAAACGCTATGGGGATTTGGCCGGAGAGATTCGCAAGGCTGTTAATTCATACGCAGAGGATGTCCGGTCCGGACGTTTTCCGGAGCCACTGCGTGAGCGGAGTTGATGGTCTTTCAGTTTTAGAGAATGCCGTGCTTGCTGCCAAGATGATGCTCATCCGGAGTCGGGTGATTGGCACAGCAGAGATTTTGGAAACAGCATGAAGACAAGAGCGGTGTTGGTGTATGGTCCTGACCGGACAGGTTGTGAGGAAGTGGAGATTCCGGGACCCGAGGCTGGAGAAGTGTTAGTGCGCGCCGCATTCAGCTGTGTGAGTCCGGGGACTGAGTTGCGGTGCCTCACCAATCCCGGAGGCGTGTGTGTCTCGGCCTATCCTTATGTGGGTGGTTATTCGATGTCGGGTGTTGTTGTGGCGTGTGGCGCGGGGGTGGATTTGAAGCCGGGATGCCGGGTCTTTTGCGGGCGGACCGATCGCTGCAGTGTCGCACTGCAATGGGGCGCCCATGTTGGAGTGGCGGTCCGGTCGGCTGGGGAGTTGCTGGTCTTGCCCGATGAGGTGAGTCTTAAAGACGCGTCCATTGGTAAGCTGGCGGCGATTGCCTTGCACGGAAGCAGGTTCTCCAAGCCTGAAAGTGGGGTTCGAGTTGCAGTGGTTGGACTGGGTCCGATTGGGCAGCTCTCGGCGCGGATTCACGCCGCTTTGGGTGCGGAGGTGCTCGGAGTGGACCGATTGGCTTCGAGGGTCGCTGCGTTGCGCGGGGTTGGAATCCGCGCGGCTGCGTCCGATGCCGTTGGGATTCGGGATTCTATTTTGTCTGTGTTTCCGGATGGGGTGGATGTGCTCGTGGATGCTACAGGTGTTCCGTCTATTGTCCCTGAGTTGGTTACGGCGGTTAAACCCAAGCCATGGAATGATACTATGGTGCCGGGTGGACGGTATGTGATTCAGGGAAGCTACGCTCAGAACGTGGGGTTTCCATATGACGCGGCATTCCAGCGCGAGCTTTCGGTGTGGTTTTCCCGCGATAGTCAGCAGGATGATTTGAAGGATGCCATGAACCTGATTGCGTCGGGCAGACTGAAGGTTGCAGATTTGTTGGAAAACGCGTATTGCCCTGAGAATGCTACTCAGGCCTATTCAGAGCTGCGAAACCGGGAGACGGCTCCTATGACAGCAGTGTTTAGATGGGAGAACGGGGCGGGTTTTTGAAAAATGGAGCATGCCGGAGAATCCGGCGCGAATACTGGAATGCTATGGATACATGTTTGTCGGACATTGAAGTAAGGGTTCTCGGAGTGTTGATGGAAAAGGCGGTGACGACCCCCGATCAATATCCGCTTTCGTTGAATGCCCTGACATTGGGTTGCAACCAGAGAACGAGCCGCTTTCCCGTAACCGATTATTCGGAGAGTGAAGTGACTGAAGCACTGCTCAGTTTGCGTGATCGGGGCTTGGTTTATCGCGTGGATCAAGCCGGATCACGGGTCGCGAAGTTTGAGCATCGGCTGTTGGATGTTTGGGAGTTGACCCAATCCGAGTGCGCGTTGCTCTCAGTCCTGTTGTTGCGGGGTCCCCAGACTCCGGGGCAGTTGCGGCAACGTGCTGAGCGTCAACATGTTTTCAAAGACATTGAGCAGGTCGTGCGTGTTTTGGAGTCGCTCGCCCACCGGACAAGGGAACCCGAAACCCTGGTTGAACCACTTCCCCTGCAGGCGGGAAGCAAAGAGGTTCGATATCGGCAAGTGTTTGGGAAATGGAGCCCGGGCGATGCTGATGGTTTAACTGAACCTGAACCAGCCGGGGCCATTCGACCTTCCCAGATTGAACTGCTTGCTGAGCGGGTTGCGACGCTGGAGTGTTTGGTGGATCAAATGCGCCAGGAGTTTGAGGCGTTCAGAAAGCAGTTCGAGTGATGGTTTGGATGGTCTAATGAATCCGGGGTCTTGAAAGCTTTAGGAGATGCCGGGTGTTTTGACGCGGGTTTTACGCTCACTTGCGTTGACCTTGGGCCTTTTCGCGTGCAAGTTATCCTTAACTGATTGTTATACGGTGAGCGAATTTGGCTACATAAGCATGAATCCGCGCCTCAATGAGGCTGTACGGCCATACGGAGAGGAATCGCGGTCACAAACCCGGGAACGGCGTGAGTCTCCGGCGGGCGATGCTGTGACCAAGGAGCCGGATCCTGTTCATGTTTACGGGGCCAATCGTGTGCCCAATGCTCCCGTAGGGCCCAAAGTGGGTAGCCTCCTCAATACCAAGGCCTGATTTGGCCCTGCCTTTTCCGGATCATTTCAGTTATCGATAAAGATGCAGGCTGTTTATTGGATAAATGTGAATAGGTTGAATGCAAAAGCTTTGTGGTAAATCATGAAAAGGAAGCGAATTGTGGTTTGTGATCGGGATGGCGTTTATCATCTGATGAGCCGGTGTTGTTTGGGTGAGCACTTGCTGGAGGATGGGGAGAAGGAGATGTTCATTGGGATGATGCGGCGGCAGGCGGCGTTCTGCGGAGTGGATATTCTGGCCTACTCAATCATGTCGAATCATTTCCACATCCTGGCGCGGGTTCGGCATGAGAAGCCGCAGACCGATGCGGAGTTGCTGAGTCGTTATCGGGCGTTCCATGAGGGTTGTCGG